>DASWBC010000075.1:0-5144 GCA_036390815.1 Gemmatimonadaceae bacterium | reverse complement strand
ACGATCCCTCGTCCGTGTCGGTGCGGCGCAGTCTGGGCTATGCCTATTTCTACGCCCGGAAATACGAGCAAGCGCACTATCACCTCGACCGGGCGATCGCGATGAATCCGACTGCTGAAGAGAGTTTCCGGATTCAGGGGCTGATCCTGACACTTCAGAAGCAGTTCCCCGCAGCCGAGAGAGTGTTGCGGGAGGCTCTGGTGCTGGCGCCCGAGTGCGGGTCGTACACCAAGGCGACGCTCGCATACTCTCTCGCCGCCGCCGGCGATCCTTCCTATGCGCGCCAGGTCGCGGCGGAGCTGGAAGAAAGGCTGAAGGTCGAATACGTCTCTCCAGTCGAGCAGGCGATCGTGTACATCGCCCTCGGCGACAAGCAGAAGGCTCTCGATTGGACGGAGCGGGCGATCGATGAGCGACGCGGTTGGGTGGCGTACCTGCGCGTCCATCCAATCGTCGATTCGCTGCGGGGCGAGCCGCGATTCGACGCGCTCGTTCAAAGGATGAAATTCGGCGCGCCTGCCGCTTGATCTACCGGGCGCTTGCAGACCTGGTGCTCGTCGCGCACCTCGCGTTTGTCCTCTTCGTAGTGCTGGGAGGCCTGCTGGTACTCAAATGGACGCGGGTGGCGTGGCTTCACGTTCCGGCCGCGATCTGGGGCGTTCTGATCGAGTACTCGGGTTGGATTTGCCCGCTTACTCCTCTCGAGAATTCTTTGAGAGTGCGCGGCGGTGAGGCCGGTTACAGCGGAGGATTCATCGAGCATTACGTACAGCCGGTGCTCTATCCAGCTGGGCTCACTCGCTCGACGCAGGTCGTGCTGGGGAGTCTGGTGCTGATTCTGAATCTCGCCGCGTACGGCGTCGTCGTGTCGCGGATGAGACGCCGCGAGCTGGTCGGAAACGATCCATGACACTGAGCAGAGTACGCGTGCTCGTATCTTTTCTCGCAGTAGTCGGGTGCGAGACGAAGAGGCAACCTGAGTACAAGGTCGTATCGCTCGACTCGGCCACCGGTAGCGGCGAAATAGAGCTGACCATTTCGTGCGGCGAAGCTATTGTGCGCGACGAGGGCATTGGCAAGCTGCGAATCGGCACCCCAGTTGATTCCATCGCAGCGAGCTGCCCTGTGTTCCGTGACACGACGATGATCGGAGCCGAAGGGATGCCAGCAAGAAAGATCGCCGTGTTGTTTTTCCGAGACACGGCAGTGCGAGACACGGTCGTGGCGGAAATCGTCAATGACACCGTCTGGAGAGTTTCGATCGTCTCCGCGCTTTTTCGCACCGTGGACTCGCTGGGCGTGGGCACCCCGCTGTCGCGACTGCTGCAGCTGAAGAATCCGCGGGGCATGACCGGGGAAGGCAAGTTTTTTGTCGCGTCCCCGGAGCATTGTGGAATGAGCTTCCGGCTGACGAATGCGGGTCCGGGTGCAGAACGCGGAGACCTGGATCGAGCTTGACTCGCTCGTCTTCCGGCAGCCGCTGTGGTCTCGGAGATTCTGATCTTCGGATGTCACGCACCCGCTAGCTAACCTTGCCTAGAGGCCGAACGTCGCCACTTCCTCGTATCTGGCCGGACCGGCTCCCAGCTGACTGCGATACAGAATCAGTTCTGTGACCGCCATCTCTATGTCGTAACGATGCTTTTGCGTCAGGAGCGCCGAGATCGCCTGGGGTGGATCGATCCGGGAGAGAGTCAGATGGGGCTTGAAGCCCCTGCCCTCCGGCGCGAACCCGGCGGTCCGCGCGGCGTCCTCGGCGACGGCGACGAGCTCAGACAATCTTTCTCCACCTCGAGTTAGCCCGAGCCAGAGGATGCGGGCGCGACGCGCGTTGGGAAAGGCTCCAAGCTCCCCGAACCGGACGCTGAATCTCGAACCCAGCTTCGCCTCCGAAAGTCGGGCAACGATCGCGTCACGGGCCTGTCGCGTAGTCGGGCCGAGAAACCGGAGTGTGAAGTGCCATTTGTCTGGCGCGACCAGCTTTCCGGGGAGATTCTTCGGCAGAGTCCGAGCGATCGCGGCGCGAGCGTCAGCCGTGGTGGGAACCCCGATGAAGAGCCGCTCGGTGCGCGCTCCCTCCGCTTGACTCACGCGCCTGCTATAGGATGTACCGCCTCAGATCTTCGTCATCGGCGATCGACTTGAGACGGCTCTGCACCAACTCCTGATCGACGCGCACCGACTTGGCGCCGCTTTCGGGTAGTCCGAACAGCACGTCTTCGAGCAGCGTCGTCATCACAGTGTGAAGCCGGCGCGCTCCGATATTCTCCATCCGCTCGTTGACGTGGGCGGCAATCTTCGCAATCTCCGCGATGCCGTCCGTTGTGAACTCGAGCTTCGCGCCCTCGGCCTCCACCAGCGCCGAGTATTGCTTGGTGAGAGCGTTCTCGGGCTCGGTCATAATTCGGACGAAGTCCGCTTCGGTGAGGGACTGGAGCTCTACCCGGATCGGGAACCTTCCCTGCAGCTCCGGAATCAAATCGCTCGGCTTGGCGACGTGGAACGCGCCCGCCGCGATGAACAGCACATGGTCGGTCTTCACCATCCCGTGCTTGGTCTGCACGTTGGAGCCCTCGACGATCGGGAGCAGATCCCGCTGCACTCCTTCACGTGAGACATCGGGCCCGCCGACGTTCGCGCCGCGCTGGCCGGCAATTTTGTCGATCTCATCGAGGAAGATAATCCCCATAGTCTGCACTCTGTCGAGCGCATCGGCAGTGACATCCTCCTTGTTGATCAACTTCTCCAGCTCCTCGCTGAGCAAGATGCGTCGCGCCTCGGAGACCTTGACCGTTCTCTTCTTTTTTCGCTTGGGCAGCATGTCCTGGAGCATGTCCGAGAGATTGTCCATCCCTTCCGGCGCGCCCTGCGGGACCATCATGTCGAACATCACGGGCGTCTGCTGCGTGACCTCGATCTCGATCTCGCGCTCGTCGAGCTGTCCGTCGATGAGGAGCTGCTTGAGCTTCTCTCGCGTTCTCTTGTAGCGCACCTCGGTGGCGTCGGTCTCGCTCGAGACGGATCCGGCCGGTGACACGACGAAGAGGTGAGCACCGCCGCCCGCCGCTGCCGAGGGCGTGTGCGCGGACTGCTTGATGTCGGGCGGCGTCGGTAGCAGCAGGTCGAGCAGCCGCTCTTCGACCTTTTGCTTCGCGATCTCGTTCACTTCGGTCTCGCGCTCGCCGCGCACCATGTTGATCGCGCTCTCGACCAGATCGCGCACCATCGATTCGACATCGCGGCCGACGTAGCCGACCTCGGTGAACTTGGATGCTTCGACCTTTACGAACGGCGCGCCGACGAGACGCGCGAGTCTGCGGGCGATCTCCGTTTTCCCGACGCCCGTCGGGCCGACGAGAATTATGTTGTTGGGCGAGATCTCATCGCGGATTGCATCCGGCGTGCGTTGCCTTCGCCACCGGTTTCTGAGCGCAATCGCGACGGCTTTCTTTGCGTCGCCCTGCCCGACGATGTAGCGATCGAGCTCTGCGACGACCTGCCTTGGCGTGAGGTCGGCCAGGCGCTCCAGCGCCTGCTGCGTGCGCGGCGATGACATCAGGTGGGCTCGAGGACGGTGATGTTCGCGTTCGTGTAGATGCAGATCTCTGCGGCGATCTCGAGTCCTTTTCTCACAATGTCGCGCGCGGGAAGATCCGTGTTCTCGAGGAGCGCGCGCGCCGAGGCGAGGGCGTAGGAGCCGCCCGATCCGATCGCGAGGATGCCGTCTTCGGGCTCGATGATGTCGCCCGTACCCGAGATGATGAAACCATGCTGCCTGTCGGTTATGGCGAGCAGGGCGTCGAGACGCCGCAACACGCGATCACTCCGCCAGTCCTTCGCCAGCTCCACGGCGGCGCGCTGCAGGTTTCCGGGATAGCGCTCCAGCTTCTCCTCGAACTTCTCGAACAGGGTGAACGCATCCGCCGCTGCGCCCGCGAAACCAGCGAGCAGTTTGCCATCGTGAAGACTCCGGACTTTCTGCGCATTCGACTTCATTACCGTCTGGCCGACGGTGACCTGGCCGTCGCCTCCGAGCGCTACCTGTCCGTCGCGCCGCACCGCAAGGATGGTAGTCGACCGTATACGCTCGAGCTTCATCGCTTCAAAATAACAGCCTTGGGGTGCGTTGGGCGCGTCTACGGCGCCTCAAAACGCGCCCCCTTCTTGCACTTCAACCAACTATGAAGCTTGAGCAGCTGCCGATCCTACTCGGCGTATTAGTGGCCCTCGTCGGGCTCACGATCCTTCTGGATGCCTGGCAGGCGGGTGGGGTGGCCCCTCTGCGCGAGCGTCGCCGACGCGCCCGCGCCGTGCCACACAAGGCCGGGCAATCACTCGTCGCCCTGGGCACGCTGTGCATGGCTGCAGCTCTGATCGGGCGGGACACGTGGCGCTGGGGAACGATCTCGGTCCTCGCAGGCGTCCTGCTGCTCGTGATCGGCGCGATCATGAACCGTGCGTACCTCAAGGAGGTACTGCTGTTCCGCGGTGCGGCGAGGAGGGGCACGGGCGAGACGAACTCGCGCCTGAACCAGACCCCCCAGAGGGGTACGCGGATTCGCTAGTCGTCCGCTCTAGGTGCCTCCGTACCATTCGTAGCCGGCATCACTCCAGTATCCCCCGTTCATTTTCGGCATGAACACGATTTTCGTCAGGTACTTCGTGTTCTTGTAGCCAAGCTTCACTGGAGAATAGACGCGCGCCGGCGCGCCGTGAGCGGGCTCCAGCATCTTTCCATCGAGACCGTAGGCGACCACAGTCTGCTTGTGCATCGCGCTCTCCATGTCCCAGCTCTCGTGGTAGTCGTCGTCGAACGACTGAAAGTCGACGTAGCGCGCCTGCGGGTCGGCGCGCACCAGGAGAGCCAGCTCCGTGAACGGAACGCCCGTCCAGGTCTCGACCGCCGTCCATCCCTCGACGCAGTAGTGATTCACGCGATTGGAGACCTGCGGGAGCTTTTGCAGATCTTCGATCGTGAGCCGCACCGGATTGCCGACGAGCCCGCTCACTTCGAGCGCCCATTTCCCTCGCACGCTCTCATCCCAGACCGGCACAGTCCGCGAGACGAAGTAGCTCGGCAACTTGTTGCCGGCGTCGTGGGCGCCTCCCTGGACCACATCCATCGAGGTGTGACGAAAAAGCAT
>DASWBC010000074.1:0-8890 GCA_036390815.1 Gemmatimonadaceae bacterium | reverse complement strand
GCGATCCGAACTTCAGGCAGCTGGCCGAACAGCCAAGCTACCTCACCGACAACAGCCTGGACTTCAGCTCCGCATTCCACCTCGAGAAGCTGCTGCCGGCGTCCCTCGGCTTGTCCATCCCTTTCACGCTCAACTATACATCGGCCTCAGTCGACCCATTGTTTGTGACGCAGTCCGACATCGAGGCCGACGCGATAGACGGACTGCGCACGCCGCGCTCGGCGGCGACATCGATGACTCTGAGCGTGCGGCGCACGAAGCAATCGACTGGCTCGGCGTGGTCGCCCATTCTCAACAACCTCGCGCTCAACTCATCGTATACGACTGGCGTGTCGCGCAGCGAATACGAGGACGGAAAGGCGAAAAGCCTGGTGGTGGGACTCGATTTCAATCTGTTGCGCGCGCTGCTTCCCGACATCGCACGATGGTCGCCGACCGAGCTGCATCTCACCAGCACCTACGCCAATGGACACGACGATCGCGTCTCCTTCCTGAAACCGGCGTTCGCGCTCGACGACACCACGCACCCAGTCAAAGGAAGGACCCGCACCTGGAGCAATGGGAGCAGCCTGGTGTTCCGTCCCTTCAAGGCAGCGTCGATCCGCTGGGACATCACGTCCGTGCGCGATCTGCGCGGTTACGGCACGGACTCTCCCCTCGGACTCATCGCCGCCAGCGATCGCGATCGCGTGCTTGGCACCGACACCGGACTCGAGCGCGAGCGCGCGATGCAGGCAGGAATAAACATCTCTCCTCCCATCACGGCGTGGTTTCGGCCGAGGCTGGACTTTGGCACTTCTTACAACATGCTGCGGGACCCGAACACCCTCAGCTTTGCGCAACAGGGTGACACGACCGGCGCATTCCGTATTCCCCGGCGCCTCGGTAACTCGCAGACGACATCCGCCGGCCTGACGCTGGACCTTCCGCGCGCGATCAAGCTTTACACCGACAGCAACAGCTTCCTCCGTGGATTCCTCGGCGGCCTCCAGCCCGTGGACATCAACTTTAATCGAAGCGTTCTCTCCGTTTACGATGGTAGCGGGGCGGCGGCGCCTCTCGCCTATCAGTTTGGACTCGGCGGCATAAATACTTTCCGTGAGCTCGGTGGCCAGCTGGCGACAAGTGTCGGATTGGTAACCCAGATCTCCGTCAACCAATCGCTGAACCTTCCATTCGGCGCGAGCCTCGCCAGCAGATACCAGCGCATCAACACCAGAAACTGGACGCGCAGAATCGATCAGGGGCAGGACATCGTCGACGGAACGCAGATCGCGTTTCCGGATGTTTCGCTTCGCTGGACCGGAAAGCCGATTGGGTTCCAGTCCGTTATCTCCAGCTTGGGAGCAAACGCGCGTGTCATGGAGACGCGACAATTCAACGGCACTCAGCCCTTGCTTGACGAGGTGATCGACGACAGGGGCCAGCTCCGAGTTCGGACCTTCCCCCTCAGCGGTTCGATCGTATTCGCCGGAGCCCGACCCCTCGCGAGCACTGTGGGGTATTCATTTTCCAAGCGGCTGGATGCAAAGCCGGGGTTGAGCAGCAACGGCGACAACGCTGACTTCAGTATCGATGTCTCAAAGCCGTGGGGGCTTCCCGCCGATTGGAACGCGAGAAGCGATCTGAGGACGCGCGTGAGCTACCAAAAGAGCCAGGGCCAGAATTTCGTCATCAATCCACTCGCCGTCACGGGGGAGAGCCGGCTATCGGACAACGGACGGCGCGCCTTCAGCATGAGCGCGGATACCGATGTCGCCGAAAACCTTTCTTCGAGCTTCGTGATCTCGCGCGTCGAGAGCTTCGACCGTAACCTTAACCGCCAATTCACGCAGACGGTGCTCAGTGCTGTGATGCACCTGCAGTTTTACGCTGGGGAATTCAAGTGAGATCAATGCTCGTCATTTTGTTGTTGTGCCTGGTGGTTGGCTGCAAGGGGGACACGAACGGGGGAAGCGCCGCCGAAAGGACGTCGGCGGCGACTTCGACCGGGTTCAACGGGACCGCTGCCTACAACTACGCGAAGGCGCAGTTCGATTTCGGGCCGCGCGTGCCGGGGACGCCCGCCGCGAAGCAGGCCGGTGACTGGATCATCCGGCAGATGCGTGCTCGCGCGGATACCGTGATCGTCCAGACCTTCATGTACACAACCGCCGACGGGAAGAAGCTTCCGCTGCGCAACATCCTGGCGAGGTTCCGACCTGAATTGTCGGAACGCGTGCTCTATCTCACGCACTGGGATTCGCGGCCGATATCCGAGTCCGCTGCGACCGAGGCCGAAAAGAAAATGCCCGTGCCTGGCGCGAATGATGGTGCCTCCGGCGTTGGTATGTTCATCGCCCTGGGCGATGTGTTGAAGAAAACGAAGCCGAATGTCGGCGTCGATCTGCTCTTCACCGACGGCGAGGACTACGGCAAGTTCGGGCCTCCTGAAGTGGATGTTCTGATCGGCGCGAAATACTTTGCGACCCACCTCCCATCGCCCGGCTACAAGCCGCTGTACGGCGTTCTCTGGGACATGATCGGCGACAAGGATCTCCGCATCCCGTACGAGATGCTTTCCTTTCAGCAGGCTCCTGAAGTCGTTTCCCGCGTCTGGCAAACTGCCGCGGATCTCGGACACGGGGACGTCTTCGTGCAGGAGAGCGGCGGCGACGTAACGGACGACCACATTCCGTTACTCACCGCGGGACTTCGCGTGATCGATGTCATAGACCTCACCTATCCGCCGCACCACACGCCGCAGGATACGATGGACAAGATCTCCGCCAAGTCGCTCGCGATTGTTGGAGACGTCGCAACCGCGCTGGTAACGCGTAGGTAGCAATGAAGGGGAAGCTCACGGTCCTCATGATCACGGCGTTCGTGGACATGCTGGGCCTGGCCATGGTCATCCCTCTCCTTCCTTTCTACGCAACCAAGCTCGGAGCCTCGGCTACGATCGTCGGGGTCCTGATCGCCGCCTTCTCCATCGCCCAGCTCGCGAGCGCGCCCCTTTGGGGGAGGTTCTCAGATCGATACGGGCGTCGGCCGGCGCTCCTGGCCGGACTCCTCGTATCGGCGGTCGCCTACGTCATCTTCGCCTACGCGAGCACACTCTGGCTGCTTCTACTCTCGCGCGTCGTGCAGGGCCTCGGTGGTGGAACGATCGGCGTCGTGCAGGCCTATGTCGCTGACGCCAGCGATCCCAGGGATCGCGCCAAGAGCCTTGGCTGGCTCTCAGCCGCCACCAGCTTCGGCGCCGTCGTAGGCCCCGCCATCGGTTCTGCGCTGATCCATTGGGGCCGTCACGCGCCGGGAATAGCGTCTGCGATCTTCTGCGTGCTGGTTAGCATCTTCGCCGCGATTTATTTGCGCGAGTCCCGCGAAGAGGCAACGCATACTGGCGAGCATGGAGTCGTTCACCAGACCAGCGCCGGCGCCGTTTGGAGCGTGATCGCTCGTCCAAAGGATCCGGCGCCGCGTCTGATCTGGATCTACGCCATTGCGATCGGTGCGTTCTACGGCACAGCCCCAACGCTCCCTCTGCTCCTCGCCAACCGCCTTCCCATCACCGAGTCAAATGTCGGCTACTTCGTGATGTACCTTGGCGGAATGGGAGTCGTGGTGCGCGCCGGAATCCTCGGACGCATGATCGAATGGTTGGGAGAAGCGCGGCTTACCCGGCTCGGACTCGTGTTGCTCGCATTCGGATTGGCCGCCGTCGCTGCGGTACATTCTTATCTAACGCTGCTGATTGCCCTGACTCTCATGCCCCTGGGCACAGCGTTCGTCTTCCCCTGCGTAACGGCCATGCTATCCAGGATCGTTCCTACTCGGCACAGGGGATTGTACATGGGGGTTCAGCACACCTTCGGCGGTGTCTCGCGCGTCATTTTCCCACTCGCTGCCGGCGTGGCGATGGATCATCTCGGACTCGGCGTTCCGTTCGTGCTGGCGGGGGTTCTTGTGCTGGCAACCCTGCTCCTCACGACATCAATGGAAGAGTACGCACCCAGCCGGGCGACTTCGATAACGTAGCCGCAGAAGCTGTCGCTAGGGTCGAGTCATGCCGACCCCTGCCGAGCGCAAGGCGCTCCTCTTTTTCTCGATTGTTCTCGTTCTCGGGGCTTCAACCCGCGCTTTTCGGACCCTCCATAGCCATTCACCCGTCGATTCTCAAGCGCGTTCGGCCCTTGAAGCACAGATAAGAGCGGCGGATTCTGCCCGGCGCTCCGGCCTCCGAAAACCGAAGCGCGAAACGAAGCAAAGGGCACCTCCGAAGCCGCTCGGACCCGTGGATCTGGATGTCGCCAGCGAGAAGGAGATCGAGGCGCTACGGCACGTCGGGCCCACTCTCGCCAGGCGCATTATTGTCGACCGAGACTCCTTCGGTCCATTCGGCTCTATGGAGGGATTGAAACGCGTAAAAGGCATCGGCCCATCTATGGTAGCAAAACTCGACTCCATAGTAACCTTCTCGCTTGTCCCGCGTCCTTCAAACAGTGTGATATCCAGGCCATCCGAACTGCCAAAAGCACGCAGGAAGCCTCATCGGAGGGACACGCGTCCTTGACAGCTCCTGCCGCCAAAAATTCGCCTAGGATCGGCGAGCTACTCTTGAAAGAAGGCCTGGTAACCCAGGACCAGCTCAACAAGGCGCTCGCTGAGCAAAGACACAATGGCACGCGTGTCGGCTATAACCTGGTCAAGCTCGGTTACGTGAAGGAAACCGACCTCACCAGGATGCTCGCGCGTCAGCACAAGATGCCCGCCGTCGACCTGGCAAAGTTCCAGGTGGATGCGCGCATCGCGAAGCTCATTCCGGGCGAGCTCGCGCTCAAGCATAACGTCCTTCCGCTAAAGCGTGACGGTCGAACACTGACCGTCGCGATGTCTGACCCGAGTGCGATGGCGGTGCTCGACGACATCAAGTTCATCACCCGTCTCGACATCTTCCCGGTCATCGCTGGCGAATTCACTCTGCGCAACGCGATCGAGAAGTTCTACGCCTCGGGCGAAGCTCAGATGGAGAACCTCCTCGCCGACATCGCCGAGGATGACGTCGAGATCCTCGAGAGCGAGAACGATAACACGGCGGACAATGGCGCCTCGCTTGTCGACGAAGCGCCAGTCGTAAAGCTCATCAACGCCATCATGACCGACGCGCTTAAGAGAGGCGCTTCGGATATTCACTTCGAGTGCTTTGAGAAGGAGCTCCGTGTGCGCTACCGCATCGACGGAGCATTGCAGGAGATCATGAAGCCGCCCATCAAGATGCGGCCGGCGCTCATCTCCCGCTTCAAGATCATGGCGAGCTTGAACATCGCCGAGCGGCGGGTGCCGCAAGATGGGCGTATCAAGCTGAAGATCGGAACCAAGGTCATCGATTTCCGTGTCTCCACCCTGCCGACATTGTTCGGCGAAAAGGTCGTGCTCCGTATTCTCGACAAGGGCAACCTGACGCTCGACCTCGGGACATTCGGCATCGAGCCCCGCGCTGAGCGCGAGTTGATGGAAGCGATCTCCAATCCATATGGAATGGTGCTCGTCACCGGTCCAACAGGTTCTGGTAAAACGACGACGCTTTACTCGGCGCTCTCCAAGATCAACAACATTGACGTCAACATTATGACGGCCGAGGACCCGGTCGAGTACAACCTGTTTGGGATCAATCAGGTGCTCGTGCGCACCGAGATCGGCATGACCTTCGCCGCGGCGCTAAAGGCGTTCCTTCGTCAGGATCCCAATATCATCATGTTGGGAGAAATTCGAGACCTCGAGACCGGCGGCATCGCCATCAAGGCCGCGCTGACAGGTCACCTCGTCCTTTCGACCTTGCACACGAACTCCGCCCCGGAGACGGTCACTCGTCTCATGGACATGGGCATCGAGCCTTTCAATGTGGCTTCCGCACTAAACCTGATTCTTGCCCAGCGGCTCGTCCGGCGTGTCTGCTCCAAGTGCGCCGAGGCCTACAAGATGGACAAGGCGGAGATCGCAGGCGCCAAAATCGGCGGCGGAATCACGATGCGCGACATGCACTTCACTGACATGGCCCTTGCCGACGCGAAAGGCCGCGCAACCGAGGCTGCCAAGCCGTTCATGGATCAGATCACGCTCGACACCAAGATGGAAGACCTTCCGGTTTTTCGAGGGAAGGGATGCGAACAGTGCGATGGCACTGGTCTCAAGGGACGCCAAGGTCTTTACGAAGTGATGAGCATGACGGCCAACCTCCGAAAGCTGATCATGCAGAGCGCGGGCGCCGCAGAAATTCAGAAGGCCGCCATCGAAGAGGGAATGCTCACGCTCCGCATGGATGGCTGGTTGAAAGTTCTCAAGGGGATCTGTCCCCTGGAGCAGGTAGTTCGCGAAACCGCAGCGTGACCCTCAATACCCGAAAAGATAACCGATGACCTTACCGTTTATTGATACGTCTTCCCCATCCGGACCCGCGAGGCCAAGCGGAGTCAATCTCCGCTCCCTGCTCGAGGAGATGGTCTCGCGCAATGCCTCCGACCTCCACATCGTGGCAGGCGAGCGGCCCAAGCTTCGCGTCGACGGCGACATAACGAACTCGTCTGCAGAGCAGGAGCTGGGGCCCAAGGACACGCTGCAGCTCGCCTATTCCGTCCTGACCGAAACGCAAAAGAAACGGTTCGAGCTGGAGGACGAGCTCGACTTCTCCTTCGGAATTCAGGGACTCGCCCGTTTCCGCGGCAACGTCTTCAAGCAGCGCGGGTGCGTGTCCATGGTCATCCGGCAGATTCCTTTCGCGATCAAGACCTTCGATCAGCTCGGACTCCCCGGTGCCATCGCCAAGATGGCCGAAAAGCCGCGCGGACTGGTTCTCGTCACCGGCCCGACCGGCTCGGGTAAATCGACCACTCTCGCCGCCATGATCGACAAGGTCAACCGCGAGCGAAAGGGCCATATCATCACGGTCGAAGATCCGATCGAATTCATCCACAAGCACCAGCAGTGCATCATCAACCAGCGTGAGATTGGAAGCGACACCAAATCGTTCGCCAGCGCGCTCAAATACGCGTTGCGTGAGGATCCAGACGTCATTCTAATCGGCGAATTGCGCGACCTGGAGACGATCGCCGCAGCTCTGACGATCGCCGAGACAGGTCACCTGGCCTTCGCGACGCTACACACCAACTCCGCGGCCGAATCGGTCAACCGCATCATCGACGTATTCCCGTCCCACCAGCAGTCGCAGGTGCGGGCGCAGCTCGCCTTCGTGCTCGAGGGAATCGTCACCCAGACGCTCCTTCCCAAAGCGCAGGGGAAGGGACGCGTGATGGCCGCCGAGATCCTGGTGGTAACGCCGGCGATCCGCGCGCTCATTCGCGATGATAAGGTTCACCAGATCTACTCTTCCATGCAGGCCGGCAAGAAGTTCGGCATGCAGACGCTGAACGATGCGTTGTACGCGCTCTACATGAACCGCGAGGTTGCGGCGGACGAGTGTCTGCGCGTGAGCGGTGATCCGATCGAGTTCCAGAGAATGATCGGACAGCTGGATCCGTCCGATGATGGAAGCGGCAAGTCAGCCGCCGGCAAGCAGGCAGCCACACGTGGACCCGCCCCGGGCTCACCAGTGAAACGTTAGGAGAGGATCAGTATGGCTACGTTCACATATACGGCGAGAGCATTCAACGGCGATCTGCGCACAGCGACGATCGATGCGTCCTCTCGCGATGATGTCATTGCTCAGCTCAGAAAGCAGAGACTCAGCGTCGTCAAAATCGATCAGGATGCGGCCAAGAAGATCGGCCGCGGGTCCATCAAGACGCGCGACGTCGTCATCTTTACCCGTCAGTTCTCGACGATGATCAACTCAGGCCTGCCGCTCGTGCAGGCGTTGACGATTCTCGCCGAACAGACCGACAACAAGGCGCTGGCGGAAGTCACCAGGAAAGTGGTTTTCGACGTAGAGTCCGGAAATACCGTTGCCGACGCGCTCTCCAAGCACCCGAGAGCGTTCACCAACCTGTACGTCAACATGGTCGCCGCGGGTGAAGCCGGAGGTATTCTCGACACGATTCTCCTCCGCCTCGCGACATTCCTTGAAAAGAACGATGCGCTGGTCAGAAAGGTGAAGGGCGCGATGATTTACCCGGCGGTCATCATGAGCGTCGCTGCAATCGCGGTCGTCGTCCTTCTGATCTTCGTCATCCCGGTGTTCGCGGGCATGTTCGCATCGGCGGGCCAGGCCCTGCCATTGCCGACCCGAATCGTCATCGGCGCTTCCGGCTTCCTCCGAAAGTTCTGGTGGATCATAGGCGCCGCGATCATCATCGGCGGATACATGTTCAAGAAGTACTATGCTACGCCGTCCGGAAAGCTCGTGATCGACCGGTTGATGCTGCGCATGCCGGTTCTTGGCGACGTGCTGCGCAAGTCCGCGGTGTCGCGCTTCACGCGCACGCTCGGTACGCTCATCAGCTCGGGAGTCAGCATTCTCGAAGGACTCGAGATTACGGCGAAGACGGCGGGCAACCGCGTCATTCAGGACGCGATCATGCAGTCCCGTTCCTCGATCGCCGGCGGTGATACCATCGCCCAGCCGCTCCAGAAGTCGAAGGTCTTCCCGCCCATGGTCATCTCGATGATCGCGGTAGGTGAGCAAACCGGTGGTCTGGACGAGATGTTGTCCAAGATTGCCGACTTCTACGACGAAGAAGTCGATGCGGCAGTTAGCAACCTTCTTTCACTGTTGGAACCGATCATGATCGTCTTCCTCGGCGTTGTTGTCGGAGGCATGGTCGTGGCCATGTACCTCCCGATCTTCGACATGGTCAACGCGGTTCAATAAGAACTCACGACAAAGAAAGGCCAGCCCGCATGGGCTGGCCTTTTTGTTGTCTCTGCCATTTTTCATGCACGAAGCCGAAGCAGT
>DASWBC010000073.1:0-3230 GCA_036390815.1 Gemmatimonadaceae bacterium | reverse complement strand
ATCTCGGGCCGCAGCGTCTCGGTGTACATCGGCAGAAAACGGACGGGAAGATATCCCTTCAGGAGATCGGCACTGAATACGACCGCGCCCGTCTTCACGCCCAGCACCCGCACGACGTTTGTTGCTCCGAGATTCCCCGAGCCGTGCTTGCGCAGATCGATTCCGCGCAATCTGCCGGCGATGTACGCCGACGGAATTGAGCCGGCCAGGTAGGAAATGATCAGGCCGACAATCGGATTCATTTACGCGGACTTCCGGCGCATGATGATCCGCAGCGGATTCCCGCGAAATCCCCACGCCTCGCGGAATTCGTTGTGCAGGTAGCGCACGTAGTGCTCCTGCACGAGATCGGGATTGTTGCCGAACACCGCGATCACGGGTGGCGCCGTCTCCACCTGTGTTGCGTAATTCAGCTTGATCTCACGGCCGGCCGCTTGTGGCGGTTGCCGCCTTCCTACGATTGCCGTGAGCGTGGTATTGACCTGCGAGGTGCTGATCCGCTTGTGCCGCTCTGCGTCTACCTCCAGCAGCAGCTCGAGAATCTTGGTCACGCGCTGCCCGCTGATGGCCGACGTGAACACGAATGGAACGAACTTGAGGAACGGCGCCTTCTCCTGCGATTCCTTCTCGAACTTGGCGGCGGTGTTGTTCTCTTTCTCCTTCAGGTCCCACTTGTTCACGACTACGATCAGGCCGCGTCCACTCTCCCAGGCAAGATGCGCGATTTTCAGATCCTGATTGTGCAGCCCCTCGGCGGCATCGAGGACGAGGACGCAGATGTCGGAGCGCTCGATCGCGCGCCGCGTACGGAGTGAGGAGTAGAATTCGATGCCATCCTCGACCTTCGACTGGCGACGGAGTCCCGCGGTGTCGACGAAAATCAGCTCGCGCCCGTGAAACATCATCGGCGTATCAATCGCGTCGCGCGTGGTCCCAGCCGTGTCGGCGACGACCAGTCGCTCTTCGCCGAGGAGCCGGTTGATGATGGATGATTTGCCGACGTTGGGCCGGCCGACTACCGCGACGCGCAATGCGTCGGGTACTTCTTCCGCGGCGGTTGGGATCTTCTCCACCAGCACGTCGAGCATGTCGCCGGAATTTTTGCCATTGATGGCCGAGACCGGAACCGGGTCCCCTGCCCCGAGCTCGTAGAACTCGTAGAAATCCGTGGTGGCGGGATCGTCCACCTTGTTGGCAACCAGCACCCACGGTTTCCGTGCTTCACGGAGCAGGTCGACCACTCGCGAGTCGCTCGGATGGAGCCCGGTCTTCGCGTCCACGACCAGCATCAGAAGATCGGATTCCTGGATTGCCTGGAGCACCTGGCGCTTGATCTCCAGGTCCATCGGGATGTGGGGGTCATCGGTCAGCCCGCCGGTGTCGACCAACCAGAACTGACGGCCATTCCATTCGGCGCGCGCGAAATGGCGATCGCGGGTAGTCCCCGGCTCGTCACTCACAATGGCGCTGTTCTCGCCGACGATCCGGTTGAAGAGCGCCGACTTGCCGACGTTTGGGCGACCGACGAGTGCGATGACGGGAAGGTTCACGCGAGCACCCCGCTCGACTCGGACTGCAGCACGTCGATGAAATCATAGGACGGAAAGATCGGCATCGGCAGCGACTCACGCACGGCCTCAAGAGTGAAATCGTCGAGAAAAACACCGTCGTCGTTGATCGTCTCGGCGGGAATCAGCGCGATGTCGAGATCGTGGCGATCGCCCAGCGCGGTCATGATGTCCTTTCCGACGAGAAGGCCGGCCGTCGTTATCGTCGGTCCAAACAGCGAATTCTCCGCGATGATGAGCTTGAAATCGGCCCCACTGACTTCGCGCAGCCGGTCGAGCAGCGGCTCCATGAGTGGCGCCATCGCCAACCCTGTGACAACACCGATGCGCTGGCCATCGCGACGGGCAACGCGATCAAGACCGGCGGAGACCCGCATGCGGAGCGACGTCACGGACCCGACGCCATTCTCGATCTGGGCAAATTCTCCATAGTGCTCGGGGCCAGGCAACTCGCGCTCGGCGAGCATGTACAGCTCGTCGGATCCGAATACCCAGGTCTCACCGCGCTCTCGTTTCGCGCGCTGTCCCCACTTCTCTACCTGGAGGAGAATCGAACAGGCAGTCGCTCGGTCCATCTTCTTTCCGGTGTAGAGATGCGAGAATTGGGTGAGTCCCACCGGGACGACAGCAGCCGACAAGACGGCTTCGCCCATATTCCAAAGGTCGGTGAGCGATTCTTCGAGCACCGCTTCATCGTTCAGCCCCGGAACTACCACCATCTGGGCGTGAAACTGAATTCCACCGGCTGTCAGACGCGAAAGCTGGGCTTTGATGTCGGGGACGCGTTGGTTGTTGAGCAGAACCTTCCGCGCCTCGTGGTTCGTCGCGTGGACGGAAACGTACAGCGGAGAAAGCCGGTACTCCAGGATGCGCTCGATGTCACGCTCCTTCACGTTGGAGAGAGTCGCGAAATTCCCGTAGGCGAAGGAGAGCCGATAGTCGTCATCGCGGATATAGAGGGGCTTCCTCAGTCCGGGCGGCAGGCCTTCGATGAAGCAGAACTCGCACTTGTTGGCGCAGCGCCGAACCGACGGAGGCTGGAGCGAGATCCCAAGGGGCTCGCCGTCCAGGCGCTCCAGCTCGTAGATGACCTCTTCGCCATCGGGCTGACGTGCCTCGATCACGAGCACTTCGTCGGCCGTCAGAAATTCCCAGTCGAGGAAGTCCGCGAGCGGTCTCCCATTTACCGTGAGCAGCTCCGTGCCCGGCTGGATTCCGAGCTCCTCGGCGATGCTCTTTAGTTCAACTCGGGAGACCTTGACCATAGCTCAAGTAATTTAGAGCTATAGAGAGCGAAGTCAAGGAATTACCGAACCTTAGCTCTCTCAATTTCGTGCTTAGGGCGTAGCGTTTCCGTTACACTGGAGCGGTCGCCGCGAGCGACTCCAGGAGCTTTCGCGCGCGCTCTGCATTGAACCCGGGCAGGCTGGCGATTGCTTCCTCGCTTGCGTCCCGGACTCCCTGCACGCTCCCGAATTCCTTGAGCAGCTGGCGCCGCTTTACCGGCCCGATCCCCGGTACCTTGAGAAGCTCGGACGTCACGGTCCGCATCGACCGGCGCTTCCGGTTGTAGGTCACGGCGAACCGGTGGGCCTCGTCCCGCGCCTGCTGCAAAAGCCTGAGTCCAGGCGAGCGTCTCGAGAGTCTGAGGGGCTCTTCGCG
>DASWBC010000072.1:0-8493 GCA_036390815.1 Gemmatimonadaceae bacterium | reverse complement strand
CCCGCGCCCGCCCTCGCCGCATGCATCGGAGCCTCTGCCAGGGTCGTGTAGAGAGTGACAAGCGAATCCGAGGCCGAGTCGGGCGTTATCGACACGTGCTGATACGCCTCGGTCTGATAGAGGGCGCGCTGAGCGTCGATGATCTCATCCTCGCGGAAAAGCTCACCGGAATCGAGCCCCATGATGCGGCGCACGATCGCGGTAGGTATCTGCTGGCCCTTTGCAGAATCAAGCGGTATCACGTTGATCTTGATTGCTCCAAGCTTCGTCCTCGGGCCGGGCGTCACGTAAAGGGTGTCCCACGCGCTCAAAGTGCTGTCGTTCACGCTGAAGCGATTGACCGCTTCAGCTCTCGGGTATCCATCGTTGTGCAGTCGCTGGCGAACCGTGTCGGCAGCAGCATCGATCGCGAAGCGGTCGAATCTCCCGCCTTCGCGCACGGGCCGGCCACGGACGATCAGCCCTCTTTCCGGAACCGAATCCAGCCCGTTGACCACGAAGGACCTGAGAATCATCGGGGGTCCCTCGTTGATGTCGAACCTGACCTCGACCGCCCCGGGCGCCAGCACCTTTACGACGGTGTCTACGGTCACTCTTGGATACCCCCGACGGCGATAAAAGATTATCAACCGGGCCCGATCGTTCGGGAGTTCAGCTCGGTCCAGACAATGTTTGACCGTGAAGGGCAGGTATAGGTAACGTCGCGCCCACGCCGATGGCGCGGTGACGATCGTCTTGGCAAGTTCGGCGTCCGAAAAGGCCTTGTTCCCCTCGAACACCAGTCGAAACACCTCGAGGTCGCCACGCTGGCACTCGATGTCCTGAGCGCGTGCGCTGTTGACGCCGATAAACGCTGCGAAGAACGCGAGTGCGGTGTAGACCCCGAGTCGTATCCGGGGAAAGCTCACCCTTGCGGCGCGCGCGCGCCTGGTGGCCGCCCGGGCGGCAGCTCGCGGGCGTAGTGCGTCTCTGTTTCGGGCTCGGTCCGCTCGCCCAGCATTCTGGTCGGAGGCGGCGTCGGCGAGAGAGGTTGCTCGCCCTGCGGAACGAGTGGTGTACGCTGGATTAAGAGTTGCACAATGTAGAAAGCGGCCATACCGGCGGCGACGCCGACGCCAACAGCTGGCATTAGATCCTTGGCGCCAAGTCGGCGGCGATAATAGTATTCTGCGCTCACGGTGAGGCCTAATTCGGGGTGCGCGAAAGTTCTCGTATTTCGCCCCTTCATGTCAACCGTCAGAAGACACTCATGCGGCGACTCATCCTCCTCGTATTACCCGCGATTCTCAGCTGTGGCGGGGGCGGCGAATCTGCACCTTCCCGCAAGACCATCATCGACTCGCGCGATACTTACGACCCGCGATCGATGGATCCCGCCCTCTCGACGGACGTCCCGACCGGACGCGCCGTCGCCTACATCTTCGACGGACTGACGCGTTTTACTCCGGACGCGAAGGTCGTTCCCGGGCTCGCGAAATCATGGGACGTCAGCGCCGATGGAATCACGTACACCTTCCATCTTCGCAGCGGCGTCAAGTTCCACGACGGACGCCCATTCTCCTCGAAGAACGTCGTCGCGACATTTCAGCGCGTGCTCGACCCCAAAACGAAAGGCGGACGCGGTTGGCCACTCTATCCGATCAAGGGGGCCGAGGATTTCGCGGCGAGCAAGGCGACGAGCATCAGCGGGCTCGCGGCTCCAAACGACTCCACTGTCGTGATCACACTGAAGGAACCCCTTTCCATCTTCCCGAAAGAGTTGGCGATGCCCGTCAACTCCATCGTGCCCGACAACCCGCCGGCTGACTTCGGTCAGAAGCCGATTGGAACCGGACCATGGAAGTTCGTCGAATGGAGACACGACGATTATCTCCGCTTCGCAAAAAACGCCGACTATTTCGACGGGCCACCGAAGACGGATTCTTTGACGGCGCGCATCATCCCGGAAATGAGCACTGCGACGGCCGAGTTCGAGGCCGGCAATGTCGATGTGCTCTCAGTCCCCGACGAAGCTGGGAAATCCTGGGCGACAGATCCCGTGAAGAGCAAACTTCTCACCTCCGCGCCGGCGCTGCGTTTCTGGTACGTCGCCATCAACGTCACGAGAGGGCCGCTCGCCGACGTTCGCGTGCGGCAAGCACTCAATTACGCGACCGACGTCAGCACGATCCTCAACACCGTGATGGCGGGCCGCGGGACCGTCGCCGTCGGCGTGGTTCCGGCGATCCTCGGCGGAGCGGATCCGAGTCGCAAGGGATACTCGCACGATGTCGCCAAGGCGAAGCAGCTGCTCGCAGCGGCGGGGCATCCGAATGGAATAGACCTCGAGCTCTGGGCGGCCAACACCGACCAGTCTCCACGCCTCTCCCAGGCCATTCAGGCGAATCTGGCTGAAGCTGGAATCCGCGTGAAGCTCATGGCGCGTGATGCCTCGTCGGTTCGCGAGGCCGCTCGCAAGGGAGCGTCCGACCTGTACGTCAAGGAATGGTGGGCCGACTATCCGGACGCGGAGAACTTTCTGTATCCCCTTCTATACAGCAAGAACAAGGGCCCGGGTGGCAACGTGTCATTCTACTCGAACCCGAAGTTCGACGCGCTCGTCGATCAGGCGCACCGCGAGCAGGACGAGACGAAGCGCAATTCTCTGTACACGCAGGCCGATCAGCTCCAGTACAACGATGCGCCGATGATCTATCTCTTCTTCTACAAGGATGTCTACGCGGTGCAGCCCTGGATCAAGGGCTTCACCGTGCCGGCCGTCTTCAACGGCCAGCGCTGGACCGATGTGACAATCAGCAAATAGAGACGTGCTCGCGTTCATCGGTCGCAGACTGCTGCTTTCGATTCCAACATTGTTCGGAGTCCTTGTAGTCACCTTTCTGCTCCTCAATGTCGCGCCCGGCGATCCGGTGCAGGAGATGGTCGGCGAGCGGGCAGATCCCGAGACGATCGCGCGCCTGAGAAAGGAGTTACACCTGGATGAGCCCTTACTCAGCCAATTCGCGCATTACGCCGGCGGCGTTCTGCGCGGTGACTTCGGAAATTCCTACATCACCCAGCGGCCAATCATGACCGATATCCGCGAGAGATTTCCGAAGACGCTCCTTCTCGCCGGATCCGCGATGTTCCTCGCTTCCGTCCTCGGCATCACCCTCGGCGTCCTGAGCGCGCGAAATCCCGGCGGCTGGTTCGACCGCCTGGGACTCGGCGTCGCCTACCTCGGGATCTCGTTCCCAGTGTACTGGGTTGGACTCATACTCATTCTGGTGTTCGCGGTGATGCTGAGGTGGCTTCCACCTTCCGGGTACGGCGGAATCAAGTACCTCATCCTTCCTGCGTTCGCCCTCGGCTCGCGATCGATCGCGTTTCTCGCGCGCGTGACGAGGTCGGCGATGCTCGATGTGCTGAGCGGCGACTTCGTCCGCACCGCTCGCGCGAAAGGATTGACGGAGCGCGTGGTAGTCGTGAGGCACGCGTTGAGGAATGCGCTGATTCCGATCATCACGGTGCTCGGCCTCGACTTCGGATACTATCTCACCGGCAGCATTCTCACCGAGACGATCTTCAGCTGGCCCGGGCTCGGGCGATACGTGGTGAATGCGATCACGCGGCGCGACCTGCCGGCGATTCAGGGATCCGTTCTGTTCCTGAGCGTTGTCTTCGTGCTCGTCAATCTCCTCACTGATCTCGCCTACGCCAAAGCGGATCCCCGCGTAGCATACTCCTGATTTCCCCGATGCCGAAGAAGGAAGCGCCCGCGCCGCCAACGACGGAGATAGTGCCGCGCGAGCGCGCGCTGCGAGAGCAGATCGAGAAGATCGAGCAGGAGTCGGGCGCCAAGGCCATCGCCGTCGCTCTGCGCGACGCCGAAACCGGCCTCGAGCTCCACTACCACGGCGACCGCTGGTTTCACGCCGCAAGCACCATCAAGGTTCCGATCCTTCTCGGCGCCTTCGCCGCGATCAATCGCGGCGATCTGCTGCCGCATTCCCGCGTGCACGTCCGCAATCGCTTCCTGAGCGTCGTCGAGAACATCCCGTTCCGCGTCGAGTCGGGGCGCGATGCCAACTCAGCCGTGCACAACGCAATCGGTAAGATGATGCGCGTCGATGAGCTGGCGTATCACATGATCACTACCTCCAGCAACCTCGCCACTAACCTCCTGCTCGGCGTGATCGGATCGGACGCCGTCAATCAGACGCTGAAGGAGCTGCACGTCGACCAGGGCATCGAGCTCAGGCGCGGTGTCGAAGATGAGCTGGCGTTCGAGAAGGGCATCAACAACATGGTGACTGCCGATGGACTGCTGAGAATTCTCGTGATGCTGTCGGAGGGAAAGGCATTCTCCCCCGCCCTGTCGCGGCGGATGATGGACATCCTTCATGGCCAGGAATTCAACCAGGGCATTCCCGCCCGGCTGCCGAAAGGCACGCGGGTCGCCCATAAGACCGGAGAGATCTCGACGGTCGCCCACGACGCCGGCGTGGTCTACCTGCCCAAACGAAAGCCTTACGTGCTCGTGATCCTTACAGAGTGGGACCCCGATACAACCGGCCGCTCGCGGACGATCGCCGCTCTCTCGCATACCATATACGAGTACCTCACCCAAGGCCCGGGGGATGAATGACCGACCCCGCCAACTTCGTTGAGACTCCGGGGGTGAATGAGGCCCCGAATTTCCCGCTTCGGGTCGTTGACGGGCTTACCCTCCCCCCGGAGTATCGAAAGGCGCTCAGGCCCGGGGAGGAGTGGAAGGACGCGAGTGGGTTTCCTCGTCAGCTGCCCCGCTATTTCTATGAAATCCCATCATGGGATTCGGCCATGAAAATCGAGTTAGCCTCTCATTTCCTGCTCTGGGAGTTCATCCAGGTCGATGTCCGGGAAGCGCCGCCCCTGAGGACATTTCCCCGGTACGTTCCGTGCGCTATAACACTGTTGGCAGTGTGCCTGGAGAGGTTTCGGGATGCAGTTGGGACGCTCGTCCATATCTCCGCGAACGGGGGCTATCGATCGCCCTCTCACCGCTTCTCCAAGAACGCGACTCCACACGCCTGGGGAACGGCCGCCAACATCTACCGAATTGGCGACACTTACCTGGACAATCGGGGCGCGATCGAGCGGTTCAGTCTGATCGCGCGCCAGACCCTACCGGGCATCTGGACCCGCCCTTACGGAGCGCCGACCGGATTTGCGGAAGACCACCTTCACCTCGATCTGGGCTACGTGTTGTCGGTACCGCGGGATGTAAAAGTTGACGTGCTGGTTGAAGCAGACACTCACAGAAATCGAAGCACTTTGGGCAAAAGAAGAGAATGACTCTGAAGAAGAAGAAAGGACCGGAGAACAAATCATCCACTCGCGAACGGATCCAGCTCGCGGCGATCGGCATGGAAGCCGAATTCGCCGTGATCGTGGACGGCGTGCAGGTCAAGCCGGAGGACATCTTTGGCAGTCCGCGCAGGTTCATCCGTGAGAAGATGATGCACCGGAAGGGCAGGTCGTATCACCTGCCCACCGGCGGCGCGGTCTATTTCGACACCGGCGTCATCGAGGTCGCTACTCCAGTAATCGAGATAGAGCGTGGCTGCGCCGCGCGCGCCGGACGCTCACTCTGGGAAGCAATCCTGTTCGTCCGGCAGGAGCTCGACGCCTGGGAGCAGGCGCACGACAGCGATGTACAGCTCGCCGGCTTCAGCACCCACTACAACATCTCCTTCGAAGTGCCAAAAGAGGAGCAGGGCTCGACCAGAACCGTCGAGCAGCTCGCATATCTGCTGGCCCACATTCTTCCCGTTCCCGTGATGTTGCTCGCGGCGAACCGCCGCTCAACCGGAATCGGCGTCAGGCCTCGCGGGGACCGTATCGAAGTTACGGCCGATTTCACGCCCGACGCCCCTCTCATGATCGCGACCGCCACTCTGATCGTGGGAATCGTCCGCGAGGTGATGCGCTGGCCGAGTTACGAGATCATTGCGCTCGATGAAACCGATATCCCGATGATCAGGGGATTTCGTCCCATGCCGCACACCACCCGTAAGGGATGGCTGGCGCGGTTCGACTGCTTCCCCGAAAACCCCTTCACCTGCGACATTGACGAGGACAGGTGGCCGACCACTCATGGACATTTCCTCTCGCTGCGGGAGATCGCGGGCCGGATCACCAAGCATTTCTGGCCCCAAATCCGTCGCTACTCGGATCCTTTCACGCTACGCCTCATCGGCTCGGTGATGAAGGGACGCGCCCCGTCGCTCCTGGACCTCGACGACCGTCCCCCAGGCTACGAGGACGTCGGTCGGTTGTGCACGTGGGACAACCTCTTTCCCGAGCGTGTGCTTTCGCGCTCGCAGTACGAGCGCGTTCTGATCAGGGCGATTTCGGGCGACAAGCTTCACATGGACGGCGAATGGTACACGCCCACCGGGATGCGAGGCTGGTCGCGCGTGATCTTCCGCCGCAAAGCCGACAACTCGCGACACATCTTCTCGCTCGACTATCTGCTGGATCACCTGCGGGAGTGGGAGCGACCGTTCCGGAGCACGAAGCGCCCGCGGCGCGAACGCGATCGAGAACCGGCCACGCGGGCGTAGCGCGGCGGGAAGAATGTGCGCTCGCGCCTGTTGCACGCCCTCGCTAGGTTGTTGGCGTGTCAATCACCACTGACGGCTCCCTCTGACAACTCACATCGCGCTCCTCCGCGGCATCAACGTCGGCGGCCACCGCCAGATCGGCATGACCGATCTGCGCAATTTCATTACGCAGGTCGGCCTCCAGGATGCCCGATCGCTGCTCCAGAGCGGCAATCTGATCTTCACGAGCAACGTGCGAACGGGCGCCGAGCTCGAGCGCTTTCTGGAGTCGGAGGCCGCGGACAGGCTCTCGCTCGAAGTTGATTTCTTCGTGCGCACTCCCGAGGAGTGGAAGGCCGTAATCCGACAGAATCCCTTTCGCAAAGAAGCCGAGCGAGACCCGGGGCACCTCATAGCGCTCTTCCTGAAGGCCGCTCCCGATCCCGAGGACGTGGCCGCGCTTCAGGCGGACGTCAAAGGCCCGGAGATCGTGAAGGCGAAGGGAAAGCAAGCCTACATCTTCTTCCCGAACGGTCAGGGCCGCTCAAAGCTGACGACGGCGATAATCGAGAAGCGTTTGGGGCGGGGCACCGGCCGCAATTGGAACACGGTGCTTAAGCTCGGAATCATCGCCAAAACCGGATCGGCGAAACTGACGCCGGTCGCCCCCCGCAAGCGAATCTGAGCCGCTGACCTGCGGATTACGGGCTAACCGCTGAGGACTGCGGGCCAACTGCTATTTCGGATTGCTGACTGATTGCGGATTAGGAGACTAACTTCGGGCTGCGAACTCAACCCTTAGTCCTCGATCCGCGGTTAGTTTCCCAATCCGTAGTTAGTCTGCGGTTCGCAATGGCAGTTGGCCCGCAGTCCTCAGCCAGTTCTCAGCCTGTCGCTAGGGCGTCCAACATTTTCTGATGGATTCCGCCAAATCCGCCGTTCGACATAACCAGAACGACGTCCCGCTGTCTTAACCGGGGCGAGAGATCGGCCACGATGGCATCAGCATCCTTTAGCTGCTTGGCCCCTTTGCCCATCGAAGCGAGATCGCGTACGAGTTGGTCGAGGTCCAACGCCGTTTCCTTCGTGTACCGATCAGGCCGAAATAGCGCGGCAAAGACTATCTCGTCCGCCCCCCGGAAAGCTTTCACGTACTCGTCCTGAAACTCCCGCCGCTGCGCCGTGTAGCTGCGCGGCTCGAATACCGCGACGATTCGCCGCCCTTTGTACTTCTGCCTGATCGCGTCGATCGTTTCGCGAATAGCCGTGGGATGGTGGGCGAAATCGTCGATCACCACGACGCCGCGGACCTCTCCGCGCACTTCCATCCGCCGCTTGACGCTGGCAAACGTGCGAAGCCCCTCGCGCACACCGTCCGCGTCCGCTTTCACTGCTTCAGCGGCGGCGATCACCGCCAGAACGTTTCTGACGTTGAACGCGCCGGCGAGCGGCGTTTCCACGTATCCCCATTCCTTGTCGGACCGGAACGCGCGGAACCGCGTGCCCCTTTCGGTGAACTCGACGTCGCGCGCGTGCCAGTGCGGCTGGCCCGCCGGAGGCTTGGTCTCGTCTCCGTAAGCGAACCACTCCACCGGCGCGAAGGACTTGGGCGCCAGCTCACGCACGATTGGCGAATCCCAGCCTGCGATCAGCAATCCGTTTTTGGGAATGAGATTAATGAACCGCGCAAACGCGAACTTGTACGCCTCCTCATCGCGATAGATGTCGGCGTGGTCGAACTCGATGTTGTTGACGATCGCGGTGTCCGGCAGGTAGTGCCACATCTTGGGGCCCTTGTCGAAGTACGCGGTATCGTACTCGTCGGCCTCGATCACGAAATACTTGGAGTCGGTCAGTCTGAACGAGGTCCCGAAGTTTTCCGCGACTCCACCGATCAGGAAGCTCGGCTTCAGCCCCGCCGACTCGA
>DASWBC010000071.1:0-2257 GCA_036390815.1 Gemmatimonadaceae bacterium | reverse complement strand
CCCGGATAATGGAACTGGATGATGTTGGCGAAATCCTGCCCGTAGGAAGTGCTGCCGCGCGGATTGGTGTAGAGAACGACGTAACCCTTCGCCGCCATCCAAAGGAACTCATGGGTGAACGAGTAGCCGTAAGCGGTGTTCGGGCCTCCGTGAATCTCGAGGATCAACGGGTACTTCTTCGAGCGGTCGAAGTGCGGCGGCTTCAGAATCCACCCCTGAATCCGCCGGCCGTCGAAGCTCTTGGACCAGAACTCTTCCGGCACGCTGAGATCGAGCTGGCCCAATAGCGCCTCGTTGATGTGAGTGATCTGTCTGGGAGTCGGTCGCGCGGTGTTGACATCCACGACAAACAAGTCGCCGATGTTGGTGGCTGTCGAGACGAGGGTGACGATCTTCGACCCGTCGGCGCTCGCGCTGTACGACACGACCTCGTGATCGCCAGTCGTTACGGAGTCGACTTTTCCATCCGTGGTGGAGAATCGCTTGAGATTCGCGGTACCGTTCTCCGTCGTCACCACCACAACACTGTTTCCGTCCCGGCTCCATATAATCCCGCCGCCGGATCCCGCGCGCGGCGCATGCTGGTCCGAGCCGATCCCGCTCTCTACGTCGAAGTCGTAGGCCGTCGTCAGATTTCGCGGGCTGGAGCCCGGAGTGGCATCCACGATGAAAAGATCCGGCTCATCGTAAAAGCGGACCGGCTTGCCGTTCACGTTTCCCGTGAATGCGATTCGCTTCCCGTCCGGTGAGGGTGCGATCGTGCCGATGCCACCGTCAATGCTCGCGACTTTCGCTATCGCGCCGCCGCCCGCGGGCACGGAATACAGCTCGTCACCGCCCGTTGCGTAGTACGGCTCGAGCCGCCGGTTCGACGTAAAGTATAGACGCGAGCCATCCGGCGACCACACCGGTTCTCCTTCGTCGAAGTCGCCGAAGGTGATCTGCTTGAAAGTTGGAAGCGCTCCCGTCGCGCCAATGGAAGCGGGCACGGTCCATATATGGCTGTGCGCCGTCGGATCGGTGTAGCCGCCGCCATTCCAGCGATACTGAGCGCGCGTGATGACGCGGACATCGCTCACGTGCTTTTTCAGAGTTGAATCGGCGCCAGCCTTTTTGGCTGAATCAGCCTTGGCCTGCGCCGACGACGAATCCGGAGTGGAGACGAAAGCAATCGTGCGCCCGTTCGGCGACCAAACTGGAGAAGATGCGCCCTTGGGAGCGTCGGTGAGCACGCGCGCTTCCCCACCGTCCATCGAGATGAGGTAGATCTGCGACGGCTTGGACTTTCCATCCACCGGCTCGGGCGTGCGCACGAAAGCGACTTCGCCCCCGCTCGGCGACCAGCGGGGCGACCTGTCGTTCCGGCCCGCTGTCAGAGGACGCGGCGGCGCGCTGCCGTCCGAGGGAACCACAAAGATCTGTGTCTCGTAGCGGTCCTTGTCCTCGTTCACGGTCACGCGCACGAACGCAACCTGCGACCCGTTCGGAGAGATCTGCGGATCCGCGGCCCACACGAACTTGAAGAGATCCGTTTCAGTGATCGGCCGGCGCGCCTGTGCAGCGCTTGTGCGCGCGGCGATCGCGAAGAAGACGACCGGCAGGACGATCGCAACGTGGCGCCAGCGCCAACGATTCATTGGAGTTTTCATGGACTTGGCCGGGGAGTTCTGATGTCACAACCGCACCCCGATGGGGCGGGTCGAGCGAGCTCGAATAACCTACGTTCCGAAGAAATCCGACACCAGACGAAAGCCGGTTGAGGAGAGCGCGTGGCCTGGGGCTCCTTGACGTAAATCCAGGGGTCGATCACGTTTGACTCGCACCGAGGAAGTTCCCACCCGTCCTTTCCCGGAGCTTCAGTGAAACGCACGTCGACGAGCTCGATTTTTTTGGCGTTCCTGTTCATGTGGTGCCCGGTCGCTTCCGCCCACCCTCGCCAACAGCAACTCCCGGCCGACCCATTTCTATGGCTTGAGGACGTCAACAGCAAACGCTCGCTCGATTGGGTAACCGCGCACAACGCCGCGACTGTCGCCGCGCTGACAAGCGCCCCCGAGTATCCGGCCCTCTACGAGAACATCAAGCGGGCGCTCGACTCACAGGACAGAGTCGTCTATCCGCAGATGGTCGGTGACAGGGTCTACAATTTCTGGCAGGATGGGAGTCATCAGCGCGGACTTTGGCGGCGTGCGACCTGGGACAGCTACCTGAAGGGTACTCCTGGCTGGGAGACCGTACTCGACGTCGACTCGCTCGC
>DASWBC010000070.1:0-2853 GCA_036390815.1 Gemmatimonadaceae bacterium | reverse complement strand
TTTTTTGGCGGCAGCAATCGCCTCGCTCCGCGGCCGGCTCAGAAAACCCGTGAAGGACAACCGCTTTCCCTCGAGATTTACGACGCGGCCCAAGTGAGGCTCCTTCGGTCGATGCCGTAGCGCTTTGATTAGCTCGCCTGCCGCTTCGTAACGCTTGCCGCGGGCGCCGAGGCAGCGGTAGATGACTTCCTTGAGGTGATCGCTGCACGGAAGACGACGCACATCGCGGCTGCTCATCGAGCTCGAGGTGTCACCGCGCAGTATCATCGCCGCGATGAGGCCGACCTGGTAGATGTCGTCGCGCTGCTGCCAACGACGAACTCTTCCCCATGCGATTTCCGCGGGTACATTGAACACGTTGAACGCGTCCGCGGTGACGCCACGCTGGCTGCGTTGGTGCATCGCGATGCCGAAGTCGCCCAGCTTCAGCTGCTCGTTCTCGCAGACGAAGACGTTGAACGGCGTGAGATCGCGGTGGAGTGCCTGGCCGCGGTGGAGGATATCGAGGGCCTGCAGGATTGCCGCGATCTCACGCCGAACGAAGCGCTCCGATTGCGCTCCCTGCTTCTCGAGCCAGACGCTCAGGTCGCCGTGCACCGCGTACTCCAACGCGATGCAATACCGCGCCCTCCCATTCTCGACCTCGGCGAACCGGTCGTACACCCGCAGAGCACGCGGCTCCCGGTAGAGAAGCTCCGCGAAGTATGCCTCGCGCAGCCACCCCGATAACCGCTCGGTGATCTTGATGCACACCTGTGACGGCAGTCCGTCCTGAGGTGTGGGCGTCGCAAGATATACTTCACCGAATCCTCCTTTGCCTATCAGCTTATTCAGGTGATAGGTGCGGCCGCTCTCCGAGCTAAATGCCGTCCGCGCTGACTGTTCGTTCAATGTCTGGCTCCGGCGCGACTATCGAGTCGCTGTGCGTTTCACGCGCGCCGACAGCGTTGGCGCTGAGTAGGCGAACTCGTAATTGCCCGAGCCTACCTCGACTACTACAGTGTCGCCAACCTGGGTCGATCGCGTAACGCCTGCTGTGGAAGCGAGTGGTGAGCTGCCTTCACGGACATCCTGAAGTTGTGCGCCGGACAAATTAACGGTCGCGCGCGCATTCGGCGGAACTCGCACGGTCACCCGCAGACGATCTCCATCGATCTTCCAGCCCGAAGCTGCCTCGCCGTACGGCGTCATCAGCGTCGCAGTCGCGTATGTAAAGCCGCCGCCGGGCTGCGGTCGCACGATGATGTGTTTGTAGCCAGGCTGCGCGGGATCGCTGTTCAATCCTGCCACCACGCGATACATCCAGTCGCCGACAGCGCCGTACGCATAGTGATTGAACGAGTTCATGCTCGCTTCCTCGAACGTGCTGTCCGGCTTCTTGCCGTCCCACCGCTCCCATATTGTCGTCGCGCCCTGCTTCACCTCGTACAACCAAGACGGATACTTGTCGTTGAGCAACAGTGTGTACGCGTCGTCGAGGTGACCGTTCTCGCTCAGCATTCGCGTCAACGATGGCGTACCGAGGAAGCCTGTAGTTAGATGCCCCATTCGCCGCACGTCTTCAGCGAGTCGCTCCGCTGCCCCGGCGCGCATCGGATCCGGAAGCAAATCGAAATCGAGGGCGAGCACATATGCGGTCTGTGTATTCGAGGTTAGCCGCGCCGTCGACGTGACGTACTCGCGCTGGAACGCCGCACGAATGTTCTCGAACAGGGTCCGATAAGTTCGCGCGTCGTCAGTGCGTCCGAGCACCTCCGCCGTCCTTGCCAGAAGATCGGTTGAGTGCGCGAAGTAAGCGGTGGCGATCAGATCCTTGTCAGTCGTCGCGCCGGGATAATCTGCACGATTCGTCTGGAACGCGAGCCAATCACCAAAATGAAAGCCTTTCGTCCAGAGGAAGCTGGGCCCGGCCTGTGCGCGCTCGTATTCCACCCACGCGCGCATGCTCGCGTACTGCCGTGAGAGCACACCGGTGTCGCCATAGGCCTGAAACACATTCCACGGAACGATGACCGCCACGTCCGACCAACCCGCGCTCGCGGCGAGATTGGGATTGGTGCGGCCGATGACGTCCGGAATTACCCAGGGAACTGCACCATTGGAGTGTTGATCGGCTGGGATGTCCGCGAGCCACTTCGCAAAAAAGCCGGAGACGTCCATGTTGAACGCCGCGGTGCGCGAGAAGACCTGTGCGTCACCGGTCCAGCCGAGTCGCTCGTCGCGCTGCGGACAATCAGTGGGGATATCGAGGAAATTCCCGCGCTGTCCCCAGACGATGTTCTGCTGCAGACGGTTCACCAGCGTATTCGATGTCTCGAACGTGCCCGTCGGCGCCATGTCGGAGTAGACGACAATTCCGGTGACTGCATCGAGCGTTGGGGTTCCCGGAAACCCATCGACCGCGACGTATCGGAAGCCCTGAAAAGAGAAATGCGGTTCGAAGACTTCGAGCCCATTTCCGCTCAGTATGTAGCGCACGGCCTGCGCGGCGTCTCGCAGATTCGCCGTGTAAAGATTGCCCGCCTTGTCCAGCACCTCGGCGTGGCGCAGCCGCACGGTGGTTCCGGCGGGTCCGCTCACTTTGAGCCGCACCCATCCCACCATGTTCTGCCCGAGATCGAACAGTGTCTCGCCAGCCGGCGTGTGGATAATGCGAACCGGTTTCAGCTCCTGCATTCGTCGCACAGGCGGACCGACGGGCGCGACTAGCGCTGCGGCAACTCCATCGAGCCTTCGGACACCACTCCAGGACTTATCATCGTAGCCGGCGCGATTCCAGCCGGATTTCTCGAGTCGCGCATCGTATGTCTCGCCATCGTAGATGTCGGACATGAGAATCGGTCCAGTCGATGA
>DASWBC010000069.1:0-1545 GCA_036390815.1 Gemmatimonadaceae bacterium | reverse complement strand
CGGCGCGTGGCCGCCGAGAGAAGCGTCGGATGGGTCGTAACCACGGCGCGATGGGCGTCGCAGGAATCGGTCATGGCCCACGAATCAGCGCTACCAGAACTCGAGGAACCACCTGTCCTGTCAATAGGTGACTTCCGCCTTCGACCGCTCCGGGCTGGCGATGCTGTCGAGTGGTCGGCGTATCTGTCCGACCCCCGCGTTACCCTTCACACCAGCTGGGGTTCGACCGACCTCGCCACCATCGATTCCCTCGTACAACGTCTTCGGGCCGACTACGCCACGAAAGCCTCCTGGCGGTGGGCCATCGCGCGAGACGCAGACGATTGCCTCGTGGGTGTCTGCGGTTTCTCCACGTGGTCAACGGTGCATCGCGCGGCCGAACTCGTCTACGATCTCTCGCCTGACTACTGGTCCCGCGGCATCGTTACGCGCTCTGTTCAAGCCGTTCTTGGCTGGGGCTTCTCCAACGCTCGTCTCAACCGCGTCCAAGCTGTTGTCTTGCAATCAAACGAGGCCTCTATTGCGGTACTCAACCGCTGTGGCTTCACGAAAGAAGGCGTGCTCCGCCAGTACCGTATGGTTCGCGGCGAGCCCCAGGACTTTCTGCTCTACTCGCGGCTTGGGAGCCAACCGCAGCATTCCCGACGCGACGCCTAACTCGGCGCTCGAGCGGACTTCGGCCCGTTACTCTGCTAGCCTAGAATCACGAGCATCGAGCGGGCCGAAGCCGCTCAGCTTTAACGTTAGCCGGACGAGCCATGACGCGAATCCGTTCTTGTACACGGACCGTATAGGAAGCCGAGGCTCGGCGCGCCGCGCGACGTCTGCGCGAATGTAGCGCGGGATTTTTCGGCTCGCAGCGGTGTTCACGCTGACATGCGATCAGTGGGAGTCGTTTTCGCGCTTCTGGTCCTGGCCTGCAATTCCTCGCCGACGGATCCGGGCAGTTCGGTCCCGGTTCGTGACGCGACGATCGTCGTCCAATTCGGCAACTCGAGTCAGGTGAGCAGCGACCTTCGAGTCTCGTTCGCCCAGGTCGTCGAAGATTCGCGCTGCCCGGCATCAGTGGTATGTGCCTGGCAGGGGAACGGAGCGATCCGCCTCGACATCACAACCGGCCGCGGCACGCAATCGGCCACGCTCAACACCGCCGGCGGAGCTGGCTTTCCCCGTGAGGCCTCAGTGGCTGGCTACACATTCACGTTGGTGAAGCTTGATCCGCAACGACAGACGCCCGATCCGATTCCGGTGCAGCAATACCGGGCTACGATTCGAGTGATGCGCGCTGAGTAGACTCTCTGCCCCGGATTCTCAAGTGGCAGCGGTAGACTCGAAACGCATGCCGCGACAGACTCTATACGCGTACGCGAGCGGTCATCGATCGGAGGATTTCGCCAACACTCTCGAGCGCCAACTATCTGCATTCGTCGAATCGCGCGAGTGGATCTGTTCCGATGTGTGGGTTGTTAACGATCCTCCGAAAGGTGAAGATGCTCGACAGGTCGGTCTGAATCTCGAGCTGCCAGACGTCGGATCGGAACCCTC
>DASWBC010000068.1:0-3934 GCA_036390815.1 Gemmatimonadaceae bacterium | reverse complement strand
ACTTCAATGTGCTTACTGCCCTGTCGCTTCTGGAGGAGTCGCGACGCGCAATCGCGCCCGTCGCCGGCCAGTTGGCTGACTCGGCGAAACTCCTCCTCGCCACCGTACCAGGATTCAGCGGGGAGGATGTCTATTTTGGATTTCAGATACTAACCGTCGGCTATCTGATCGCGCGCTCGCGTTTCGTCCCTCGGGCAATCGGAGTGTTGTTGGTACTCGGCGGCGTGGGCTTCCTCATCACTTCGGTCACGAACTTTGTGTCGCCGGTGCTTGGCGACCGGTTGGCACCGGTGCTCCTGCCAATTGTCCTGCTCGGAGAAGGATCGCTCGCGCTGTGGCTGCTCATAAGGGGTGTGGACGTCGAACAGTGGCGATCGACGACAGCCCGTCGCGCCACGATCAGTCCGGCGGCACGATGAACGGGCCAGACGCGATTCAGCGCCGATGGGCCCGAGTGGTGGGCTTCAGCTACCTCTTCGCGCTCTTGCCGTCAATCTTCGCCGAGTTCTATGTGTCGGGTCGGCTGGTCTCAGACAACGCCATCGTGACGGCTCAGAATATCATTGCATACGAACGGCTGTTCCGACTCGGTATTGCCAGCAATTTGCTCGTTTTTGCGGTCGATGTGGTGCTGGTCACTGCACTCTATCTCGTCCTCGAGCGCGTGAATCGGCGACTCGCTCTGCTCGCCACGTTCTTTCGTCTCATCGAAACCACGATTCTCATCGTCGCGGTGCTCAACGATTTCTACGTGCTGCGCCTTCTCAGCGGGGCGAGCTATCTCACGACCTTAAACTCCGGTGAATTGGCCGCGCTGGCGCGCGTCAGCATGGGAGCACACAACTCTGCGTACGGCGTCGCATTGCTTCTCTTTGGCTTCGGTTCGCCGGTGTTCTGCTACCTGTGGCTCAAGTCGGGATACATCCCCAAACCGCTGGCCGTGTGGGGAATACTCGCTTCGGCCTGGATCGGCGTTTGTTCTTTCGCGTTCATCGTTTTCCCCGATCTGAAGCAGGTGATCACCATCGGATACTACGGCGGTCCGATCTTCCTCTTCGAGCTCACCATTGGTTTGTGGCTGCTCATCAAGAGCCTCCGGCCAGGCACGCTAATGAGCTCGACATGACCATCCGCGGGCTTGACCGGCGGGATCGGCATGGAGAAAAAAGACCCCGCGACCGAAGCAACCATTCAGCAGTTATCTGTCCGCCGAGCTCGTTGCCGAGCCAGGCGCTTTTTCCGGCTGGCCGCCGATCGCGATGACGACTTTGCCCCGCGTATGGCCGGCGGCTACGTATCGTAATGCCTCCGCGGTCTCTTCCAGCGTGTAGCTTCGATCGATGACCGGGGTCACGGCACCGGCTTCAATCATTTCCCCAATGACGTTCAGGTCGCCGACATTCACGCGCGCGACGAATGTAACGAGCTTGCCCCGCGTGAACGGCTCCAGCAGCATCAGCGAAATACCGCGGCTCGGCGGCCCGCCGACCGGTATGTACTTTCCGCGGGGGGTGAGCACGCGCCGGCACGACGGCCACGATTGGTTACTAACGATGTCGAGAATCACGTCGTAGCGTGTCGCGCCCGCGGTGAAGCTCTCGTGCGTGTAGTCGATGACGTGGTCGGCGCCGATACGTCGCACCATGTCGACATTCCTGGTGCTGCAAACGCCTGTGACCTCCGCCCCGAACGCCTTGGCGATCTGCACGGCAAAGGTGCCGATCCCGCCCGACGCCCCGTTGACCAGAACCTTTTGACCGCGCTCTACATGGCCGCGATCGCGGAGACCTTGCAGCGCGGTGAGCCCCGCCATGGGTACGGACGCCGCCTGAGAGAACGTCGCGTTTCGGGGCATGATCGCGATGGCTCGCTCCGGAACCGACACGTATTCGGCGAAGGAGCCACGCTTCGCACGCATCTTGTCACGTCCCGTTCCGAAGACTCGGTCGCCTGCTTTGAAACGCGTCACGCTCCGCCCGACCGCCTCTACCTCGCCAGCCAGATCGACACCCAGCGGTTTCTGACCCGAGCCGAGTAACAGGCGAAAAACCGCCGGCTTGCCGCGCACCATGTACCAGTCGAAGGTATTCACCGCCGCGGCGCGAACGGCGACAAGAACCTCGTCGTCCGCCGGCGCCGGCTTAGCGACCTCCTCCACGCTGACAACGTCAGGCGTACCGAAGTCGCGATATACAATGGCTCTCATTTCACAACGGAGTACGCAAGCACGCAACAAAAGTTGCAGTTACTCCCGCTGCGTGCACCGGTCTCCTCGTGCACGACGATTGATCTTGACTTGCGCGCCACTGTGTTGAAATGTCAGCCTGTTGATTGTTCAGCAACCCACCTGGCCGGAGTGCCGAGCTCCAGGACGGCTGAAACTACAAACTTAGTTATACGTACGTGGGGGGAAACTCAAACCCCACCCCCATGTCTATAGTTGCGACCGACTCACCTCAAACCACCGCCAGGCTCGCCGGCGCTCTCTGGCTGATTGTCATCGCCGTGAGTATAGCCTCGCTCTTCGCCGCGCCTTCGGTCAGCACCAATGGCAGCCCGGCCGAGACGGCCGCCAGTATTCTGGCGGCGGAGACGCCATATCGCCTCGCGTTTTCCCTCCTCTTCGTCGGCAGCCTTTGCTACCTCGGCGTAACCGCGCTGATTTACGAGCTACTGCGACCGGTCAACAGAAGCATCGCCCTCTTCGGCGCCTTTGCCGGCCTTGCCGGCCTGACGATCGGAGCCGCCAGCGCGGTCAACGAGCTGGGCGCACTCGATCTGCTCAAGCAAGCCGCAACCGCCGCGCCCGCTGCGGCGAATCAGCTGCAGACCATCGCGCAGGTATTCCTGCGCGATGGACCAGAGTTCAAGGTCGGCATGGTCTTTTTCGGCCTTCAGGTCGCTTCAATCGGGTATCTGATTCTTCGTTCGACCCTCGTGCCGCGGGTTATCGGCGGGGTGCTCGTAGCCGGCGGTTTGAGCTACATAATCACTTCGTTCGCCACCTTCGTTGCGCCCGCGTTCGGAGCGCGACTGTCACCCCTGGTCATTCCCATCGCCATCCTTGGCGAGGGGTCGCTCACGCTGTGGCTGCTGTTCAAGGGTGTGAATGCCGACACTACCTCTCTCCCCAGGCCGGTCTGACGCGAATCGAGTGGGTCGCGCTGAGCAGCTGCGCCTGACGCTGGCGGGATTTGGCGTGCGCGACGAACCTCAGCGCGAGCTGCGGCGAGAGATAAATGTGGGCGTGGACGATTCGATCCTCAGCGTAAATGCTGGCGTTCGCCACATCCAGGTGGGCTCTGTGTGATCCGATGGCGACGTCGCACTCGCTCGAGATCGAGCCCGTCCATCCGCTGTGGGACTCGTCATTGTTCGCCCCGTCGACGGAGACCTTGGATCCATCGCTGCCGGTGAATTCGTAGATACCATACCCGTAGTGCTTCGCTTTGCGATCGACGTCCCCGTCGAGCGTCAGCGTGAAGTCAGCCGGGAGCTCGAGGGTGAAAGTCTCGGTGGTCTGTCGGGTGACTTCTTCCGCCGGAAGTGGGGTCGAGCAGGCGTCGAGGCTGTCCGGCGCATGGACCGCCAGCGCGACTCGAATGCGGCGCGCCTTCTCCTCTTCGCTCACACCCCTGACCGAGTCACGAAAGGACAGCATCATCGCTTCGGAAGCCGCGATCGACGAGTCGATGTCGCGAGTCGTCCGCGCGCTATCGCCGTTCGTACATGATTCCAAGGGCAGCGCTCCCAAAAGCACGAGAAGCGCCCCGACTGCTATGCGCGAGGCGGTCATTTTGAGGTGACTTCGGGACACGGCCTCGAATCGAACCGGGCGAGCAGGGTTTCGCTCCCATTGAATGGACCAGCCCACACCACCATCGACCACACGGCCACTCCGGCGGTGGAAGTCGAAGGGGTGAACGTCCAGTCA
>DASWBC010000067.1:0-2292 GCA_036390815.1 Gemmatimonadaceae bacterium | reverse complement strand
GGCTTGCCGATGTGGCGAAATCCGATGCCGTGGAAGAAAACCGACCTCACGCCCAATATGGGGATCGACCAGACCGACGACATTCGTCCGGGTCTGGGACTCAAGGGAGTCGACAATCTCAGCACGTTCGTTAAGAACGGCGGCGTCCTGTTGACCGTCGAGAACACGGCCGAGATGGCCGTCACCTTTGGACTCGCAAGCGGGGTGTCCCTCAACCAAGCTGGACGGCTGCATGTGGTCGGAAGCCTGCTGCGCAGCAAAATCGTGGATGATGGGAGCCCGCTCGCGTACGGCATCCGCGACAGCCTCGCGCTTTACAGCGATGACGGCGGAAGTTTCAGTGTGACAAACGTCCTCGGCACTCGCGGCGGAAGATTTTCCGATTCGGCAACCGCGCGACCGACGGGACGAGGGACGGCGGACGATGTGGACGCACCGCAAGGGCGCCTGCCGCTCGATCCGCGGAATGACGTCGCGCGGCGAAGACCGGTTGAGCCATGGCAGGCGGCACCGGTGACTGACGAGCAGCTGCGCAATCCGCTCGCGGTCATTCCGCCCGCGCTCAGGCCGCGCGTGATTCTCCGGTTCTCAGACCAGCGCGAGCTGCTGGCGTCGGGCCTGCTGGACGGCAGCGATGTCGCGCAGCGGCCCGCGGTCGTCGACGTCCCATTGGCAAAGGGACACGTGATTCTCTTCGCCAACAATCCCATGTACCGCGGTGAGACGATCGGCAGCTATTTCCTGGTGTTCAACGCTCTTCTCAATTTCGATCGGCTTGATACCGGGAGAAAACTCGATCAACGGTAAGCGTCGCGGCGATGAACACATACGTTTCCCTCCAAGAAATTCGACTCCAGGAGGCGAATCAAGCGTTTTTTGGCACCCGCCCTGCTAAACCAATAACTCGGTGGCTCGGACATCGCGCGCGAGCGGCGCGGGAGGAACGCGGTGAGTTATCGGACCTTTATCGATCCAGAGGGAAAGCGGTGGGAAGTCTGGCTGGTGACGCCAGCTGCCGCGGAAAGACGAAAGGTTGACCGACGCGTGGGGGCCGACGGGTCCGACGATTTTACGGGCTACACGGACCGTCGGCGAGCCATCGAGCGGCGCAAGAATCCGTTCCGGCGAACCGTGGAAGTTGCGAGCGAATACAGCAGCGGCTGGATCTGCTTTGAGGGCGACGGTGAGAAAAGGCGCCTCGCCCCCGTGCCTGACGGCTGGTATGAGGCGGGGCCCGACCGGCTGACAGCCTGGCTTCAAAGCGCGAAGCGCGTTGTCAAATGTGCGCCGTGATATAGATTCAGCCGCTCGGAGCGCTCTTCATCTCCCTCAACCAGGCCCGCGAAGAAAAATGGCCCAAACCCGCCAGATCCTCCGCGAACGCGACGCGATGACTTGCCGGTCATGCAGCAACGAGGAGCGCGCGTCCGAAGGTTATCCCTGCGAGAACTGCGGGACGTTCATCTGCATCATCTGTACGTTCCGGGGCATCGTCACCTGCCGGAAATGCGACGAGCAACGAGCTGATCCTCGCAACAAGCGGAGCGCCTGAGCATCCGCTGCGATTGACCGCTTCCTCCCTCTCAACAACGCGAGAATGAAAAAACTTTCCAGGCTCTACTTTGTCGGGCTCGTCATTTGTCTACCCCTGGTCGCCGGCGGCCAGGAGAAGCAGCGGTTCTCGAACATGGACGAGGCGATGCAGGCAGGCGCGATCCTCAGCGGGCGCCAGGGCCCGCGGGGCGTGAACTGGATAGAAGGGGGAATGCGTTTCTCGTATACGGATCGCGATGCGCGCACCGGCACGCCGGTCATTCGCGCCTACGACCCCGCCAGCGGCCGAGACACGGTTCTCTTCGCGACCGCGGGACTCACCTTTCCGGGAACGAATCAGCCGTTCAGCTACGACGGGTTCCAGTGGGCGCAGGATTCGAGGCACCTCGTCTTTCAGTCCAACTTTCAGCCGATTTACCGCAGGTCGGGAATCTCCGATTTCTACATCTACTCGCTCGCCGACCGCAGCATGCAGCTCGCTACCAAAGGTGCGAGGACCGGTGAGCTCTCGCCGAATGGCGCGATGCTCGGCTTCGAGCGCGGCGGCGACATGTACGTTACGGATCTTTCAACGCACCAGGAGAAGCGGCTGACGCGGGATGCGTCGGAGCACATCTACAACGGCCACTTCGATTGGGTGTACGAGGAGGAGTACGGGGTGGCGCAGGCGTGGAAGTGGTCGCCCGAGAGCCGCTACATCGCGTACTGGCAGCTGAACGATTCCGCCGAACCCGAGAT
>DASWBC010000066.1:0-2033 GCA_036390815.1 Gemmatimonadaceae bacterium | reverse complement strand
GAAGTCGCTGCTGTCGAACGTCGTCGTCTCGTCGATCTTTCCCGTGAGGAAACCCTTCCCCAGCGGGCTGAACGGAACGAAGCCGATGCCGAGCTCTTCGCAGGTCGGAAGTATCTCCTTCTCGGGCTCTCGCCAGAACAGCGAGTATTCGCTTTGAAGCGCGGTCACCGGCTGCACGGCATTCGCCCGACGGATCGTCTTGGCGCTGGCCTCTGAGAGACCAAAGTTCTTCACCTTTCCTTCCTTGATGAGATCCTTCACTACGCCCGCGACATCCTCGATTGGAACGGCGGGATCGACGCGGTGCTGATAAAGCAAATCGATCGCATCGACTCTCAGTCGCTTGAGCGATGTCTCGACGACCTGTCGGATACGTTTGGGGCTGCTGTCCAGACCAGCACCAGGTCCGGCGGCCGGATCCTTGAATCCGAACTTCGTCGCGATCACCACGCGCCCCTTGAACGGAGCGAGCGCCTCGCCGACGAGCTCTTCGTTGTGGCCACCGCCATAGACCTCGGCGGTGTCGAAGAAGGTGACGCCGCGCTCGACCGCGGCGCGTAGCACACGGATCGAATCCTCCCTTGGCCCAGGCGGGCCGTAGCTCTGGCTCATTCCCATAGCCCCGAACCCGATCGCCGAGACTTCCAGCCCACTCTTTCCAAGTTTTCGCTTCTGCATACCCATCCTCTCCTGCGTTGCGGTCATGGCAACAATTAAGGGCATCCCTGCTCGGCGGGCCACTTGACAATGATTGACAACCTGATAAGCTCCGCTTCTCAATGACGGCCGAGCTGGATGGAATGGAAGTGTTCGTCGCGGTCGCGGAAGCAAAGGGCTTTCGCGCCGCGGGCCAGCGCCTCGGTGTCAGTGGCTCGGCGATTAGTCAGTCACTGCGCCGTCTCGAGGAGCGCCTCGGCGTTGCGCTCGTGCGTCGCACCACGCGGAGCGTGCATCTCACCGAGGCGGGCGAGCGACTTTTCGCCGTCGCGCAGCCGGCTCTCGACGACTTGCGAACTGCCGTTGCCGCGGTGGGAGAGCTGGGTGACGAGCCGCGTGGTACGCTCCGCCTGCATACCTCGGGTGCGGCCGAGAGTTTCTTGAGTGGGCCGTTGCTCGCGGGCTTCCTCGAGGAGTTTCCCCGCATCCAGCTGGATCTATTCGTGAGCGACGAGCCCGTCGACATCGTCGCCGCCGGCTACGACGCGGGGATTCGCCTCGGCGAAATTATCGATCGCGATATGATCGCGGTTCCCGTCTCCGGCGATCTTCGCCTCGTCGTGATGGGAGCGCCCTCCTACTTCGCCCGGCACCGCAAGCCAAAGCACCCGCGCGATCTGGTCGAGCACGACTGCATCAACTGGCACCCGACGCCGGAGTCGCCGCCATACCGGTGGGAGTTCACCGAGAACAGGCGCGACTTCTCGGTCGACGTTCGCGCGCGCGTCCTCACCAACGACCCGGCGCTCAACATCCGCCTCGCGCGCGCGGGCGCAGGGCTCGCTCTGGCGGACGACCGCGCACGCGACTACGTGAAGCGCGGCGAGCTGTTGCCGGTGCTCGAGGAGTTCTCGACGCCCTTTCCCGGGTTTTATCTGTACTATCCGGAGCGACGTCACGCGTCGCCGCCGCTGCGCGCGCTCGTCGACTACCTGCGGCGCACGAGACAGAAGATCCGTGCGAAACGGAAGATGCGCGTGTCATGACCAAGCCCATTTCAACGTCCGCGAGGACAGCAGGATTCTGGTCAGCCGTCCTCGCGACGGTGTTCAGCCTGGCGTACGTGGTTGGACAACTCGCCGAATGGCTGGGATGGCTTGGTTCGCGCGGCGGTCCGGAGAGCGGCAGCACCGTACTGGGCATCGTCGTCCTTCTCACCCCGTCGCTCTTCCTGGGATCGGCGTTTCTGGTTCTGATGGTGAGCATCAATCAGCTCGCGTCGCCCGACAGAAAAGTCTGGAGTCACGCCGCCGTTGTGTTTGGAACGGCGTACTGCGTCCTTATCAGTACCGTCTATTTCGTTCAGCTGACACTCG
>DASWBC010000065.1:0-2876 GCA_036390815.1 Gemmatimonadaceae bacterium | reverse complement strand
CTTCGGGCGGGCCGGCCCGGGGCTACGTGCTGGCTGTTCCTCGGCGCACAAAACCATCGGGGGAACACGTAGAGTATCGACTGCTTTGCGCGACGTGAATAGCCTTTTGATTGTGGCGTACGCCCCCCTGTGCTTGATCGCGCCAACCAAACAACCGGCCCGGAGCCGCCAGCCGGCCCGCCCGCAGCCCCCGGCCGGTAGTCGTAAGTTGCAGTTCAGACGTTGCAGTTATCTTTCTTCCTCCTCGAACAGCCTCTAACCAGCCTTGGCGCAAGTCTTTCAGAGGGATAACGAGAGCATCCCGACGTCGGATCGGATCCCGGTCCTGCCGCTGCGGGATGTCGTCATTTTCCCCTATGTAGTCATTCCTCTCCTCGTGGGCCGTCCGGCGTCGCTTGCCGCCATCGAAGCCGCGCTGGCGGAGGACAAGATCATCCTCCTGGTCGCGCAGCGGGACGGCGAAAAGCAGGAGCCCGCGGCTGCTGACCTGCACCGGACTGGCGTGATCGGTCGGGTCGTTCAGGTATCGCGCCTTCCGACGGGTACGACCCGCGTCCTGGTCGAAGGAATCGCGCGCGCCCGCGTTACGCGGTACATCCCCGCCGGGAATGTCCTGAGGGCAGCAGCGGCGCCCTTCCCGTTCGAAGGGCCCGGCGTCCAAGACGTTGCCGAAACAGAAGCGTTGAGCCGGCGCGTGATGAACTCGTTCGAGGAGTACGTCAGCCTCCACCGCCGCATTCCGGCGGAGATCGTCTCGATCATTCAGAGCACGGATTCCGCGGAGCGGCAGGCTTTCGGAGTTGCGGCGCACGTCGCGGTTCGATTCGAGCTTCGCCAGTCGCTGCTTGAAGCCGACAATCTGCGGAGCCTGCTCGAGATGCTTGGGGAGCTGCTCTCGGGCGAGATCGAACTGCTGCGGCTCGAGCGGAAGATCGACGACGATGTCCGCGGCGCGATGTTCCAGAACCAGCGCGAGTTCTACCTGCAGGAGCAGCTGCGGGTAATCCACCGGGAGCTGGGTGAGGAGGACAGCGACGATTTCGCTGAGCTCGAGGCCCAGATTCGCAAGAAAGCACTGCCATCCGTAGTTGAAGAAAGGACGCTTCGAGAGCTGAGAAAGCTGCGGCGGATGCCGCCGATGTCTCCCGAGTTCACCGTCGCCCGCAACTTCGTCGACTGGATCGTTTCGATTCCATGGACCGAGCGGACCGACGAAGTCCTCGACGTCACTCGGGCGAGAGCGATTCTCGACGCGGATCACTACGGGCTCGAAGAGGTGAAGGACCGCATCCTCGACTTCATCGCAGTTTTGTCGCTGGTCGGGCGACTCGACGGACAGATCCTCTGCCTGGTCGGACCTCCGGGGGTCGGCAAGACTTCCCTCGGCCGGTCGATCGCGCGGGCGTTGAGCCGCAAGTTCGTCCGAATGGCACTGGGTGGGGTACGCGACGAAGCGGAGATTCGAGGACACAGACGCACCTACATCGGCTCGATGCCAGGGCGCATCATCCAGGCGATGAGGCGAGCGGAAGTCGTCAATCCGGTGATCCTTCTCGACGAAGTAGACAAGCTGGGGCAGGATTTCCGTGGCGATCCCGCGGCGGCCTTGCTCGAGGTCCTCGACCCGGAGCAGAACACGACATTCAACGACAACTACCTCGAGGTGGACTACGATCTCTCGCAGGTGTTGTTCATCACGACGGCAAACTCGCTGGCGGGTATTCCCGAACCGCTGCGCGACCGGATGGAGATCCTCCGCATCGCCGGCTATCTCGATCACGAGAAGCTCGCCATCGCGAGGCAGTATCTGCTGCCGAGGCAGATCGAAGCGAACGGCTTGAAGAGGGGAGAGGTGGTCCTCGAGCCGGACGTGCTGATGGCGATCATGCGCGGCTACACGCGCGAGGCTGGAGTGCGCGAGCTGGAGCGGCGCATCGCGCGGGTGTCCAGAAAGCTCGCGCGCAAGCGCGCCGAAGTCCCTCCCGGCGCGATCGAGACGCAGACCGTTTCGGTCGGGGACCTCAAGGAGCTGCTTGGCGCCCCGCCCTTCGATCCGGACGACACGTCGCTCGACGACAAGATCGGCGTCGCATCGGGCCTCGCCTATACGTCGGCGGGGGGAGAGGTGCTCGAGATCGAAGTCAGCGTCGTCAAGGGACGCGGCAAGGTTCAGCTCACTGGAACGCTCGGCGACGTGATGAAGGAATCGGCGAGCGCCGCGCTCTCGTACGCGCGCGCGCGGGCGAGAGCGCTTGGGATTGAATCCGAATTTTATAGAACACGGGACATCCACATCCACATGCCGGCCGGTGCAACGCCGAAGGATGGCCCGTCGGCCGGAATCGCGATCGCCACGGCAGTGATCAGCGCGCTCACGGGGGTTCCGGTGCGCGGCGATGTCGCAATGACGGGGGAAATCACGCTCCGCGGCCGCGTGCTCCCGATCGGCGGCCTCAAGGAAAAGTCGGTTGCAGCCCACCGCAACAAGGTGACCGACGTGATCATTCCGCACGGAAATGCACGAGACATCGAAGAACTCCCCGAAGAAGTTCGAGCATCAGTCCGCTTTCATCCCGTGAAGACGATGGACGAAGTGCTGGCGCTGGCGTTGCGCCCGCAAACGGGAGCGACGACTTCATCGGGCGAAGCGCTCTACGATACCGTCACGCACTAGATGGAGAAGGACCCGGTTGGCGACAAGCTGGTCATCCGGAAGGTGGAGTTCATCGGGGGAATGGCAGAGCGTCATGGCTGGCGCCCCGAGTCATCGCTACCCGAGGTCGCGTTCGCGGGACGCTCGAACGTCGGAAAATCCTCCCTTCTCAACACTCTTGTCCGCCGCAAATCGTTCGCGCGCGTGAGTCGCACCCCCGGCC
>DASWBC010000064.1:0-5469 GCA_036390815.1 Gemmatimonadaceae bacterium | reverse complement strand
TCGGCGCGGGAGCGTCGAGACGGTCGCCTGGCGCACAAGCGCGGGAACTGCGCGAATTCCCACGCATTTCGCGCCGTAAGGCGCGCGCAGTTACGGATCTTTGTAGGGAGGTGAGGGTGTCCTCGTAGGGCCGCTCAAACGAGCGCGAGGAGGAGACCCGCGACCGAGCGGAGCGAGGGAGCGCAGTTAGGGGCTCCGACCAAGCGAGTGTCGGCCCGAAGAGGAACCCCCTCCGACTGACCGACGCGAAAAGATCCAGAGCCCCAAAAGCTCGAAGTTCACTCCATCGCGAAGACGCGATTGAAGACGACGTCGAACGAGAAGCTCTTGGGCTTGGTCTTTTTCTCCATGATTTCCGCGATCCGCTCGAGACGGGCGGGAATCCCCATGATCTTCTCCTGCGCCATCCGCCCCAGATCGTTCAGGCCGTCGAGCGACTCGATCGACCAGTACTTGATCAATTCCTGGACGATGCTGAGATAGTCCCGCGGTCCGTAGATACCCGCCCGCCGCACGACGTCCGCGAGCTCTCGGAAATGCGGCATGTTGACGCCCGGCATGTCGATCGCCGGCATGATCTTGGATGCCGCCACCAAACCCTGGTTCGGATCCCTCTCCATCACGGCCTTGAACACCGAGCGGTAGAACGTGTAGTGCCGTGCTTCCTCCTTCGCGACGTTCGCCAGCACGGTCCCGATCGTCGGCTCGTACTGCGACGCGAACTTGCCGGTGTTGGCGTGTGACACCTGTGTCGCTCTCTCCTGGAGAGACGTGTACACGAACACGCGATATGGATCGCGGTCCCACTCGGGCTCGAAGCCGGCCTTGATGTACTCGAACTGCATCTTCTCGATCACGACGGGATCGAACACGCCGGCGTCCCTCGTGTAGTCGTGCAGTATCGCGCCGTGCCGGTCCTCCTCCGCCGTCCACATGTTATTCCACTTCGCCCATATGCTGTCGGTGCCGAGGTACACCGCGAGGAGCCTGTGGAAGTGAGGCAGTCCTTCTTCGGTGAGGAGATTGAGCGCCAGCGCGACCCTCGCCGGATCGCTTATACCCCTCGCGCGTTCCCTCAGCGCTTTCAGATGGCGGTCAGGGTCCTCTCCCGGCGGCGGCTCCAGCAGCTCCGCGGGAAACCAGAGCACTCGCTTGGCTTCGTGCGAGGCCATCAACTCCACCACCAGGGGCTCGAGGTCCGCAAGCACCTCGATCTTCGACAGCGTTTCTTCTTCTACTGGATTCACTCGCGACCTCGGACAGGATTAACGACGCGGCGACAGCTCCGCTGACGAGCGGCGGAGAGGTAGAAGCTACACAAACACGCCGCCTCGCGCCTCCTGCCCGGGCTCCAGCGGCGTATCCCTTTAATCATAAGCATCACACAAGTGGGAGAGAAGCAGAAATCCACATTTCTCGGCAGAATTGCGGGCCCGTTTCGGCCTCGCCCAGAAATTGCTGCTTGCTGCCTCCGCATCAAGACACTCATTCAGACGCGGCCCCCGCTCCGGCCACTCCACCGCTCGCGCGATGGAGGTTGAGGCAGGCCCGCCTGACCAACTCGAAAATTCGCGGCAGGAGATTGATAATGGCAGACCAGGCCGACAACCAAGGGGACAGGATGGACGAGCGGATTGGACGCAGCAGCAGTGGAGTGGGAGGCGGAAGCAGTGGCACGATGAGCAGTACGAGAAGCGAGAGCGGAGCGGAGTCACGCAATACAGGCGGGGTGGGTCGCAAGACTCCCCGCGGATTCGCGGCGATGGATCCCCAGGCGCAGCGAGCAATCGCGGCCAAGGGTGGGCGCGCCGCCCACCAGAAAGGAACCGCGCACGAATTCACGAGCGAAGAGGCCAGAATCGCGGGAAGAAAAGGCGGTGAAGCATCCCGCGGCGGTCGCCGGTCGAGCGGAGAGAACGAAATCAACAATTGACCGACCGAACCTACGGAAGCGAATGAGGCACGGATCATCCGTGCCTCTTCGTTTTTTCGAGACCCGGTGCTCGACCGTTTCTGGCCCGAAGAACCCGATCCTATCGCCGCAAATCCTGGTCTGAACTCGACGACAGAACGGGAGGCGCTCGGCCCCGTAGTTGCATCTCATGTTTCATGAAGGGAAGGCACGCTTTACTCCTCGCCGGCGAGAATGATGGACCCGCGACACCAACCGACTTCCGACGACCTCCGAGAGTCATCGCGCAACGTTCGCGACGTCGAGAAGCGTCCCGGGAACCGGCCGTCCGCGACGGAGCTCGCAGACGTCCCGACAAAAGAAATCGATCGCGAGGTCTCGATCGACTCAGTTGAGGAGTTCCGACTCGCCGAAAAGGAGCTCCAGGCGCGGAGCAAGGCGCTTGCCGCCAGCAGAGACACGCTCGATCGAGAGCGCATCAGGTTTCGCGAGCTCTTCGATTTCGCGCCCGACCCATATCTCATCACCGATTTGTACGGAACGATACGCGAAGCGAATCTAGCCGCCGGTCGGCTGCTCGGCGTCGAGCCGAAGCAGCTCGTCGGGAAGTTGCTGCCGTCATTCTTCGAGGAAGCGGCCCGGAAACAATATCCTCATCAGGTCGATGAGCTATGCGACAGGAGCCGGCTCGATGACTGGGAGATGTGGATCCAGCCGCGACGCGGTCCGAGAACCGCGGTCTCGGCATCGATCGCTCGATCTTCGAGAAACTATCTTGCCGCCGAATATCGCTGGATCGTTCGCGACGTCACCAAACGGCGGCAGGCCGACGAAGCGATTCGCGAGTTGATCCGCCATCTCGAGCAGCGGGTGGCATCAGGGACCGTGCAGCTCGCGGCCGCATACCGGACCAAGGACGAGCTCCTCCTGAGCGAGCGCAAAGCGCGCGAGGAAGCGGAATCAGCAAACCGCGCGAAGTCCGACTTCCTGGCGCTGCTGAGCCACGAGTTCCGAACGCCCCTGCAGGCGATTTTCGGTTACACCGAGCTGCTGGAGCGGGAGATTCACGGACCTCTCAACGAAGCGCAGCGCCGGGATCTCCTGCGAATTCAGCAGAGCCAGCAGCATCTGCTTGGTCTGATCACGGCGATTCTCGACTTCGCCCGGATCGAGAGCGGACAGGCGATCGAGGTGCGCCTCGAGCCGACCGTCGTCAACGAGATCCTCCGCGACATGGAGGGATTGATCGGTTCTCAGCTGGAGGCAAAGAACCTGAGGTACGACTATCATCGCTGCGATCCGCGCCTGGCCGCACGAGCGGACGCGGCTAAGGTGCGGCAGATCGTGCTGAATCTTCTGGCGAACGCGATAAAGTTCACGCCGCTCGGTGGCACCATTACTCTCGAGTGTGACACCGAGCCGGAAGCCATCGCGATTCGCGTGATCGACAGCGGCATTGGAATCCCGGCTGATCAACTCGATGCCGTGTTCCAGCCGTTCGTTCAGATCAGGCCGAGGAACTCGTTGACTATCGGCACGGGGCTCGGGCTGCCGATCAGCCGGAGGCTCGCCAGCGCCATGGGTGGCTCGCTCACGGGAAAGAGCGAGCTGGGCAAGGGTTCCACCTTCACTCTCCGACTCCCGAAAGCCTGAAAGACGAAACCCACCGCCTGAGTCGAATGCGATCTTCCTTCGAGTTCGTGCGAACGTCTCGACGCCTCGCAAGTGCTCAGGAAGCAGCCTAGCCGGCCGCTTTTTTCAGGGGGCCCATCACGCACCGCGTCTCGAGCATATCAACGATTTCGTGCATCGTCGTGAGGCCGCGATCGCGAGCGTAGAACTTCCGAACTTCCCTGTATCGCTCCTCCTTGGGCATAGCCATTCCCGTCTCCACCACCCACTTCTGCAGAGGGCTTGGCCGAGGACCCCACCAGCCGCACTCCTGGTATTTCTCGTTCAACAAAATCACGATCGGGATCGAACGGGATTTCCCGGTCAGATGGGCGTCCATGATGTCCAGGTTTTCGTCACGCTTGAGAATGCGCAGGTCCATGTTGGTCACCGACTCGGTGAGCTTGGCAAGTATCGGCACGATGTTCACTGAATCACCGCACCAGTCTTCGCTCAGCATCAGCAGGTGCCAATGTCCGCCGAGTGCGTTGACGCGGGCGGAAAGCTCGATCGGAATGACGACATGGTTGGTGATCCCAACCCAAAGCTCATGGTTCTTGGCTGGACGAGCCATAAAGTCGGCGAAGGTCTCTCCTTCGCAGTAGCGTGCCTTGGTGATCATGTGATTTGATTTCTAGCGGAGCATGTCGACGTGGATGATCCCGTCTTCCTCGTACGGAGCGGAGACCGTCCTGAATCCAAGTGCGAGATAAAAGTCCTCGATCCGGCGTTGTGCCGCGATCTTGATGGGCTGGCCCGGCGCCAGAGATTCGATGCGTCGCAAGGCTTCAGCCATCAGCGCCTTGCCCACGCCGGTTCCACGCACCTCTGGCGCGGTGACGACGCGCCCGATCGAGCCTTCGTCGTAACGGACTCCCGGCTCGAAGATCCGCGCGTAGGCGACGAGAGAGCGACCCCTCGGCCCCTGGACCCAGCCGAGGAGATGCCAGGCGTTTGGATCGCGTCCGTCGGCGTCGGGATACGGGCAATTCTGCTCGACGACGAAAACCGACTCGCGAAGCCGGACCACCGCGTAGAGATCCTCAACGGTAAGCTCGCTGAAGCGGGACCACTGCCAGAAAAAATCGTCGGGGCCTGGCGACATAATGTCCGGATCCGGCGCGGGCCGCGTGCTTGTCTTACTCACTTCCGGTGCCTATTCTGAGCCGGTGAACTCGTCCTCATCCGGATAAAAATAATGCAAAGAAGCACGCTTGCCCTTCTCTCCTCTGCTGCTCTGTTCGCTGCATCGTGTTCGCCTCCGCCGTCGACCCAGGGCGGTATGGGCCCGGTCCGCACAGCAGACGCGCGCGAGCCGCGCATCACAGGGGTCGGCGTCACGGCTGCATCCGATGTGACGCTCGGCCTCGCCCGCGATCCGGCACTCGCTGCCGCCATCGGCGACATCTCGGCGTCCGAGATTCGCGCGACGGACTCGACGCTCGTTTCCTTCGGCACCCGCCACGCGATGAGTGATACGCTGAGCAATACCCGGGGAATTGGCGCGGCGCGCCGGTATCTGTTCAGCAAGCTGCAGGGATACAGCCAGGCGTGCGGCGGATGCCTTCGCGTCGAGTACGATCCGGCGATGATGGAGATGCGCGGTCACCCGGAGCGTCCGATGGTCAATATCGTCAATGTGGTCGCCTGGCTCCCTGGCCGGGACACGACGAGAGTGCTGGTTATGGGCGGTCACTATGATTCGTGCATCTGCGCACGTACGGATCTTGGGCCGCTGGCGCGATTCGAGGCGACGCAGGGCGCGCCCGGCGCCGACGACGACGGATCGGGCACTTCGACGATCGTCGAGCTCGCGCGCGTATTCTCGAAGCATTTCCCGCACGGTCTCGAGGCGTCGGTGATCTTCGTCGCCTACTCGGGCGAGG
>DASWBC010000063.1:0-2086 GCA_036390815.1 Gemmatimonadaceae bacterium | reverse complement strand
CGCCGCTTGGAGAGGAAGCGCGAACATGAGTGTCAGTGTTCTGAGGGCCATATGAGAATTCGTTGCAGGTGAACATTCGACGCGCGCGCATCGCGGTACAGCGTCGGCGACCCGTTATACGTAGTTAGCAGACAATAGCGCGCGATGTACACAATTTGCTATTGCAAAATCCCGTTTGTGACTTAGTGTGGATGTGGCGTATAGTCATCTGTTTCCAGCATTCTGGTCGAGTGGACCATTCACGTTCAGGACCTTGAAACTTGACGTCACCCGTTCCGAGTAATTCAAACATCGAGCGGTTTGCCAACTCTGTCGATGTGCCGATCGAGCCCAATGCGGCACACTACGACGGTGCGACGCGCCAGACATCAGACCAGCGGCATGAGGAGCTGATGTACGCGTTCGAGGAGCTGAGTGTGGCCGAGGAAGAGCTGCGGGCGCAGCAGGAAACTCTCCTCGACACGTTGAACCTGCTCGAGATCCAGCGCAACCGCTACCGCACGATGTTCGATCTCGCCCCCGATCCATACGTGGTGACCGACGACTCGGGGACAATCGAGGAAGCCAACGCGGCCGCCTCCGGGCTTCTCGGATTTACGCCCAAGGACCTGGTCGGCAAGGCGCTCGTCACGTTTGTAGACGGGCGCTCGCGGTCGGAATTTCAGACGCAGCTCAACTCGCTGGGGAATGGAGTCCACGTCGAAAAATGGATGATCGAGACCATCGTGCGTGACGGACGGCTCGCCACCGTCGAGGCGACCGTCGCCACTCTCGAAACCCGCCCCGATGGAAAGAGCACGCTTTGCTGGCTCCTTCGCGACATGAGCGCGCGACGCGAAACCGAAGAGAGCATGCAGGCACTCAACAGGTCGCTGAATGCCCGTGTGGCCCAGCGCACGCGCGAGCTGGAGCTTGCCCTCGAGGGCGAGCAAATCGCGCGCAGGGAAGCCGAAGCCGCAAATCGCATCAAATCGGAGCTGTTCGCGCGCCTAAGCCATGAGTTCCGGACGCCGCTGCACGCGGTGTCGGGCTACCTCGAGATCCTCCAGCAGAATATTCACGGAGGCCTCAATGCCGAGCAGCGCAGAGACGTTGGGCGGATTCATCAGGCGCAGGAGCACCTGCTGAACCTCGTCAACATGATTCTCGATTTTGCAAAACTCGAAGGGGGGCCGATAGAGCTTTCCATGGCTGAAATACCAATCGAGGAGACTCTGCGCGGCGCCGAGGCGCTCGTCGCGCCTCAGTTCGCGAAGAAAGGCGTCAGCTACACGCATAGGAGCGGCGACTATTCGCTCAGCGTGTTCGCGGATCGCGAAAAGGTGCAGCAGATCCTGGTGAATCTTCTGGCCAACGCGGTGAAGTTCACGCCGGTTGGTGGAGCCGTCGAGCTCGATTGGAGAGTGGAAGACGACAATCTGCGCGTGCGCGTTCGCGACACCGGGTCCGGCGTCCCGGAGGAAAAGCTCGAGCAGATATTCGAGCCGTTCGTGCAGCTGCGCTCAGCCGGCTCGGTTCCGAGCGGAGGCACCGGTCTTGGCCTACCGATCAGTCGCGATCTTGCGCGCGCAATGGGCGGCGACGTGACAGCCACCAGCACCCTGGGAGTGGGCTCCGTATTCACGCTCACCCTGCCACTGCGCAAGCGCTCCGGCCACAAGCTTTCAGCCCCCAAGACCGGCAATTAGCTTTGAGAGTGCGTTCTCCTCTCGGATCCCGGAGCTGACATTGCCGCAATCAACCGCCGCGCTGTACGACCTCGTAGACAATCCAGCAGTCTTCATCAAGCAGGACTGGAAGTCGTATACGCCTGACGACCACGAAGTCTGGGGCATGCTCTACGAGCGCCGGATGAAAGAGCTGCGAAAGAACGGCAGCAGGATATTTCTCAAAGGCGCCGACACGATCGGACTCAAAAAGGAAACGGTGCCCGATCTCGCGGAGGTGAACCGCCGGCTCGCGCCCCCGACCGGTTGGGAAGCGGTTCCGGTTAACGGCTATATCCCAGCCAAGGCTTTCTTTCAGTGTCTGTCGCTGCGGAAGTTCCCGACGACGGTGACGATAAGAAAGCGTGCGCAGCTCGACT
>DASWBC010000062.1:0-1819 GCA_036390815.1 Gemmatimonadaceae bacterium | reverse complement strand
TGCCCAAGCGCACTGATTTCCCTCCAAACGCCCGGGAATTGATGTAGCTGCCGGCCGCGCGAAGCTCTGTGTCTTTCAAGTAGTGATCGATGAACTTCAGGCGGTACATCGCCCCGATATCGACCTGCGTGGGAAGCGGATCGCTCCGGTTCGTTTCCGCCGAGTTGAGCTTCCCCCCGAGATTGCGTATGGCAACCCCGAACGTGAGCGGCGCTCCGACTTCGACCTCGTACTGCGCGCCGAGGTCGACGGCCCGCGAGCTTTTGACCTCGGGACCGACGCTGCTGCATTCGCCCGAACAGTCAAAACGTACCTGCACCACCTTGTAGTTGAGACCTGCAGTCAGGCGCTTGGTCACGCTCGCCGCGTATGTGCCCGCAAGCACGACATCACGCGGAAAGATGACGCCGATCACATCGTTGTTGGCATCCGTCACCTGTTGGTCGCCGAGATTCAGGATATTGAGCGAAAGTGCCGCGGTCCCGTATGAGCTGGTCGGGAGAACGAACGTGAGAGCATCGCCCGCGCCAGCGATGGTTTTCGAGTGGTGGATGGCCAGCTCGCGTTTGTCCTGGCCACCGATCGATGCGGGGTTCCACCAGATCCCTTCACTCCCCGGTTTACCCGCGACCATCGCCTGACCCATACCCACTGCCTGCGCTCCCGTAGGCAGAAGCAGGAAGAGCGAGCCCTCGCTCCCGGCCGGCGCCCCTTGAGCCGCTGCGTGTCCAGCGAGCAGGGCCGAAAACCCGACGCTAAAAAGGAGTCGCCTCATCTATCAGCATGATTGGGATGTCTTCACGCACGGCGTAGCGCAGGTGGCACTTGTGGCAGAGAAGGGCCTGCTCCGCCTCGCGATACTCGAGCTCGCTCTTGCACTTGGGACAGACGAGAATTTCGAGGAGACGCGCCGACAAGCTCATTTGCTTTTTCCTGTAGCGAGTTGATAGCCGAATCGTGAGAGACTGCCCGGGTTCTTGCGCCAGTTGGCGAGCACCTTGACCCAGAGATCCAGATACACCCTGGCGCCCAGAAAGGCTTCGATTTTCTTGCGCGCCGCTTCGCCAATGCTGCGGATCTGCGCGCCCTTGCTGCCGATGATGATCGCCTTCTGGCTGTCCCGTTCCACGTAAATTACTGCGCGGATGTAGAGAGGCGAGCGATCCTCGCGAAATTCTTCGACCTGAACGGCCACCGCGTACGGCACCTCGTCGTGCAGCTGCTCGAGCACCGTCTCCCGCACCAGCTCCGCGGCAAAAAATCGAACTGGCTGGGTACTGATGTCTTCCTCGGGGTACAGAAACGGGCTCTCGGGAAGATTGCGCGCGATTCGCGCCATCAATTCCGGGATCCCATCGCCGGTGAGGGCAGAGATGTACACGAGCTCCTCGCCAGCGCCCGCCTCGTCGCGACGGCTTACGGGTATGGCGTCCGACTTGTTGAGAACGATTATGACGGGAGCGCACGGTGGCACGGTGAGCTGGGCAGCCTCGACCAGCGACGGTGGTCTCCCTTCGGTCGCGTCGGCGAGATACACGATCACATCCGCCTCGTCGAGCGCGCGCAGCGCCGTCGAGCGCATCGCTTGCTGGAGGAGATAGCCCGGGTTCAGGAGTCCCGGGGTGTCGAGGATCACCATCTGGGAGTCCTCGGCCGTGTAAATGCCGACCACGCGGTCGCGGGTGGACTGCGGTTTCGGACTCGTGATGCTCAGCTTCTGGCCCACGATGCGGTTCAGGAGCGTCGATTTTCCGACGTTCGGTTTCCCGACTACTGTGACGAGACCGGCTCTTGGCATTTATGAAACTAGTCCTTTGTG
>DASWBC010000061.1:0-5512 GCA_036390815.1 Gemmatimonadaceae bacterium | reverse complement strand
CCCAGCGCGCTGGCCGTGACGTCGTACAGGCCGGGGCCGAGCGCGAGCACGCGATAGTGCCCATGTCGATCGCTCGTCACCCGCCGCACTGTGCCCGTTGACTGATCGCGAACGTCCACGTGCGCCGGCGAGGCGCTATCGGCTGTGGCGACCCTCCCTTCGACGCTCCCGGTCGTCGCCTGTGCGGCGATTGACGGGACTCGAACGAAGGCGACCGCCGTAAAAGCAAGGAGCCGAAATCCGGCTGCGAGTCGTCTCACCAGCGCATCATGCATGGCGACATCCGTCTCTCCTCTCCGCCTTTGTTCTACGACTGACGCCGTACCCTCGCAAGTGCCCTTTCGGTTCGCGTCTTCGAGTCCCCGACGATTTTTCGATTGCTACTTGGTCAGCCGCGCATACCTTGGAGAGCGAGCAAGACGGGTTATCCGTCTATCGCCCCAGTGCTTACCCGCAGCGACCCGACACGAGGCGGCGACATGGGATGATGACGTCCATACTTCGGCTCCGCACTCTCGGGACGCTTGATCTCCGGGGGCCTGACGGCAGCGAGTTGCGCTCTGTCCTCGCGCAGCCGCGGCGCGTCGCCCTGCTCGCATACCTCGCTCTCGCAACTCCACGGGGTCCGCATCGCCGCGATCGGCTGCTCGCACTCTTCTGGCCGGACCAGGACCAGGCGCACGCTCGTAATGCGCTCAGCCAGGCGGTCTTCTTTCTCCGCAGTGCGCTCGGCGCCGACGCCGTCGTCAGTCGTACCGCCGACGAAGTAGGGCTGGACCTGAGCACGATGTGGTGCGACGCGATCGCGTTCGACGAGGCCGTGGATGCGCGTCGCTTTATGGACGCGGTCGAGTTGTATCGTGGCGATCTACTGGCGGGCTTCCACGTGGCGGGCGCGGCGCCCGAATTCGCTGAGTGGCTGGACGCAACGCGCGCCGCTTACGCGCACAGATACCAGGGCGCCATGCAGTCCATCGCGCTGGAACGCGAAGGAGCCGGCGATCGCGCGGGGGCCGTGGTCTGGCGGCGGCGAGTTGCCGCGCAGGATCCGCTCAACTCGGACGCTGCGCTCCAACTGATGCGCGCCCTCGCCGCCGCGGGAGATCCCGGCGCCGCAATTCGCCACGCCCGCGTGCACGAGACATTGCTCCGCGACGAGCTGGACGCGCCCCCCGACGGGCGGATAAGCCAGTTCGTAAAGACGCTGCAGGAGTCGCCCGCGACCACGGTGACGAGTGCGCCAGCACCTGCATCGGCTCCGGCTTCGGAGCGATCGATGCCAGCATCGACTCACCCTCCGCCCGCGTCCCCAATCGACTCACCCAGCGAGAAGGCAAGCGAGCCCGCGAGAAATCGCCGAGCCCGTTGGCGGTACGCAGGAGGGACAGCAGTCGGGGTTGCGGGCGCTGCGTTAGCCGTGTTCGCCTTCACGCACAAAGCCGCGCCAAATGTCACGGCGTCGTGTGTCGCCGTTATCCCGCTCGCGAACTACTCCGGTGATCGCACGCAGGACGATCTCGCTGACGCAGTGACCGACGCCCTCATCACGGAGCTCGCGCGCTACCAGCGACTGAGTGTCATCTCTCGAACCTCGGTCGCGCAGTACAAGGCGACACGAAAGCCGCTTCCCGTTATCGCCCGTGAGTTGGGTTGCAACACCGTGGTGGAGGGAAGTGTGGTACGCAACCGAGATCGCGTGATGGTAGACGCCCAGCTGGTGAACGCGCTGGCGGATCGGCACCTCTGGGCGGAGCGGTACGAGCGCGAGGCGACCGACCTGCCAACGCTCGAGCGCGACATCGCGGATGCAATTGCGATGCAGCTCAATGCCGCTGAACGGCCTGACGAATCCGGGCCTGACCGAGCGGCACACGCGTCTGCCCGCCGAGTCGATCCGATCGTCTACGGGCTCTACCTGCGTGGTCGCAACGCAGCGCTGAGTCGGAATCCGGCGAGCCTGAGCCAGGCGATCGCATTGTACAAAGAGGCCATTCAACGCGATTCCACATTCGCGTTGGGCTACGCGGGTCTCGCTGACGCGTACCGCCTTGCGGGTGGATTCGGTTTCATGCCCGAGGAATTCGAGAAGGACAGCGCGGCAGCGATGGCGCGTGCCGCGGTCGCGCTGGATGGAAGGCTTTCGGAGGCACACACATCACTGGCGGCAACACTCACTGACGCCGGCGACTGGCTCGGCGCGGAGCGAGAATTCCGACGGGCCCTGGAGCTCGCTCCGAGCAATGCCCTCGCGCACCAATGGTATGCGGCACTCCTGATCACGCTCGATCGGAAGCAGGAGGCGCTGCGTGAGATCAGGCGCGCGCGGGAGCTCGATCCCCTCTCTCAGCCGATTCGGGGGATGACCGCCATGTTCGAGACGTATGTCGGTATCCGCTCGCCAACGTCGCCACCGCTTGCGCGGAGCGTCGTCGTCGATCCGAATCATCCGGGCACTGCCGCCGCCCGGTCCGTCAACCTCGCGCGCGCCGGCCAATGTTCCGAGGCCGGTGCAGAAAACAAGCGCGCGCAACAGCTCGCGCCCGACGAGAATATGATGTTGATCAGCCGCGTCGGCGTCTTGCTGCTTTGCGGAGACCGTTCCGGCGCCAAATCACTGCTCGCGCGAGTCGAACGGCGGCCGCAGATCGACCAGCAAGGTGTCTACGTCGCCGAGGTTCACGCCAAGCTTGGCCAGACCGATTCCGCGTTCGCGTGGCTCGGACGTACACACTGGGGGATGGCCAACCGCATGCATCTGCGCATCGACAGAGAGCTGAAGCCACTGCGCACAGATCCCCGCTACAACGAGCTACTGCGCAAGCAGAATATGCTCTAAGCAGACACGCGCGTCGCTCAGACGCGCGTGATGATTTACCTGAGACTCATCGCGTTCATCATCTCGCCGGGCCCGAAGGCCGCAATCATGCGGTCGCCCCACGGCGGCGCCCCCAAAGCTCAAAAAGACGAGGAGAGCAACACGCTCTCCTCTCGACGACTGCCTCAATCCGCCAGGTGAGTCGCAGGTAACTGAGGGATAAGCGGAAGTCCTGAGGATAGTGGCGCGCACCGCCAATCCGCAAAGATAGATCTCGAAGAGCGGCGCCTCAGGACCACATGGAAGGCAAAATGACTATCAGACACTTACTTGCAACGCTCTCTATCCTCGCAGCCAGCGGAGTCAGTTGCAAAGACATCACGACTCCGCTCACTGGTATTCTGTATTTCCAAATAGACGGTGCGACGTGTAGGGGCACGCACTCTACCTATTTCGAAATCGACACCACTGAAGTAGGGCCTGAGTTACTGGCCCCGGCCCAGACATCCAAAGGCTACGTCGTCACCGCGGGAGTCCACGCGACTAGAGCCCGGCTGGTGGATTACTTCGGAACGCCCGCTGATCTCTGGACCCTGAATCGAAGGTTGGAAGTGCCAGCCAATGGGGCCGCAACGACCACCGTGGCCTGTTAGGCACACTCACCACAAGGAGAGACTCATGTCATCGATCCATGGAACAGTCACGCTGTTGGTTGGACTCGCGTTGCTCGCCTGCGACGGAAACGTCTCGGGGCCGGCCGGTCCGGCCGAGAGGTTACGGAACATCCCCAACACCGACGAGATCCCTCTCGAGATCATGGGCGTCCGTCAGCCCTCGCCGATTCTGCCGGTCATCCCTGTAGTTGGATTTGAGACGACCAGTGAAGCACTAGTGGCGGACCTGAAGCAGTCCGTCACCGGGCATTACCAGTTCGTCGGCATCAACACTGGAAATGACTTCAAGTACTCCGTGGCCGCGATTCGTCACGAGGACGGCTCGGTCTCTGGCGAATTCGAGGAGCGCGTTCTTCTCGCTTCGACTGGCGAATTCATAAGACAAACGCATGGGACGGTCACCTGCTTCCAAATCGTCGGCAATATGGCGCGCATCGGTGGCCTCGTCGATCAGGCTACGGACCCGAGGTTCCTGCCGGGCACGGAGTTTCGTTTGGTCGTGGTGGACAATGGCGAGGGCGCGAGCGATCCGCCGGACCTGGGCAGCAATGCGCGGTTCGGCTTTCCGGGCACCGCCCAGGCATTCTGCGATGCGGGCACGGCGTTCAACCTCGAGCCGGTCCAGCACGGAAACGTCGAGGTCCGCCCGTAACGAACAACGCGGAGGCATGGCTACTCACTCGATCAGGAGACCAAGATGCGTCATCTGAAACTTCTAATGGCTGTCTGCGCGGGGTTCTCCATCGCCGCCTGTGACAGCGACTCTCCCGTCCAGCCAGACTCGTCGGGTCCGGCTCTCTTCTCACGCGTCGACGCGGGCTCGAGCTTCGCCGCATCTGCCATCTCCACGTCCGAGATCGATCTTACCTGGCAACGTAGCACGCCCCTAGTGGACGGCTTCCAGGTCTTCCGATCGACCACCGGCGCGACCGGAAACTACTCTCTGATCGCAACCATGGCGCCGACCGCGACGAGCTACGCGGACGCGGGGCTGACGGCGTCGACGCAGTACTGTTACCAGATTCGCTCGTTCAAGACGGCCGGAAAGAACACGACTTATTCAGGATACTCCGCCTCCGCTTGCGCGACGACCCTCGCGCCGCCGTCCCCACCGGTCAATGCCCCATCTGACGTCGATGTCGTCTCGAAGCCCGACCCATACTACGTGGACCCGGGCGGCTCGAATATTCTCGTAAGCTGGAGGGACAACTCTACCAACGAGGACGGATTCCGCGTCGAGCGTGCAAGCGCCGCCATAGGGCCGTGGACAGTGGCAGAAATCACGTGGGCGAACATCACGTGGTCGTTCGAGTACGAGCCGCGTGAACAGCAGGTTTGCTTTCGTGTCATCGCCTTCAACGTGGTCGGAGCGTCATTACCATCGCCAGCCGACTGCACCACACCCCCGGCGAATCCCACAAACCTTGTTGCGAAAGCAGCGGATCGTCAAAGCATCGCGCTCACCTGGATGGACAACTCCGCAGTCGAAGACGGCTACAAGGTGTCACGACTCGACGCGACAGGTACGTGGAGCGACCTCGCCGTTCTGCCCGCGAACGCCGTCAATTATCGCGACGCCGCCGCGACGGCGGACAGGACCTACACCTATCGCGTGCAAGCGATGAAGGATGGAGGGTTGTCAGACTACTCCAATGAGTCGGTCGCGGTCATTTCCACCATTACGCCCGCCGCGCCCAGCAGTGCCTCCGCGAGCTACTGGGCGGACAACGAGTACGGGTGGCTCCACTTCGATGTCTCGTGGACCGACGCGTCGAACAACGAGGAGGGGTTTCGGATCGAGTTCTCCGCCGATGGCATGAGTGGCTGGCAGATGCACGCTATCGTGGCTGCAAACGCATCAATCCTCGACGAGCAGTCGAGTCTGTGGGACTCGCTGACGCCACTAAGTGGGTGTTATCGAGTCGTCGCCTTCAATGGCGCGGGCGAATCAACTCCCTCGAACGTGACATGCACGGAGTGGTACAACCCTCCAACGAATCTCAGCGCCACAGCAGTCGATCAG
>DASWBC010000060.1:0-16366 GCA_036390815.1 Gemmatimonadaceae bacterium | reverse complement strand
GCGATTCATCGTTACATCCGCGAGCGCCCGGTCGGTGCGGTCCCGGAGGAGCGCGGCTACTTCCCCGACGACTCCGTGGCCATTGCCGTTCGCACCGCGCTCGCGAGCCTGGACCAACGATCACGCACTCTTTGCGAGCTCATTGGCCTCGAGCAGTTGACGTACGGCGAGGTCGCCGAACGGCTCTCCCTGCCGATCGGATCGATCGGCCCGCTTTACCTGCGCGCGAAAGAGCGTCTGAAACGCGCGCTCGCCTCGTAGCGAGCTGGCGGCGAAGGTCGCCGGGAAGGAGCCGGGATGGACATTCAGAAGAATGCGCGAAGTTGCCCCGCGAGTCGAGCCCTGAGCACGGCGGGCTCCCTGATGCGATGGCCCGCAGAGGGCCGTGTGACGGCGTGGACCGCAGTCGCCGCGGACGTCTGTTGAACTCGTGCTGAGCATGAACTCCAGGCTTCCACTCCTGATCGCCGCCCCCGTTGTCCCGCTCTTCGTTGCCGCAGTGCAGCCGTTGCTTTTCCCGGCGATGACCAGTCACGTTGGGTGGTATGTGACCGCGGCTTCCGTCGCGATTCTGACGGCGATCGTGCTGAAGACACGACGCGATGGAACGTTCGCGCCTCTGCCGGGCGGATGGACGCCGCGCCGGCTCATGATGACGCTGCTCATCGCCAGCGCCACCGTTCCGCTGGCGACTGAAATCCTGATCAACCTCGGCCTGCGCGTGGGCCTGTTCCATCACGCAACCGCCAACTATCTGCACGTGCTGATGGTGACCGTGCTTCTGATGGTCGTTACCATCGAAGTCTCCACGTCCATGCAGCGGCTGGAAATGCAGCGTGCGCAGAGCGAATCACGCCTGCGGCTGCAGATCGAGCGCATTCCAATCGCCTATATCACCTGCTCAAAAGACTGGGAAGTGTCGTCGTGGAGCCCTGCGGCTGAACGGCTGTTCGGCTGGTCCGAAGTGGAGATCGTTGGCCAATCGGCAGGCATTCTCGTTCCCGGCGGGGTGATGAAGCCCGATCTTGAAGCGGTATGGCAACGCCTTATGGCGGGCGACTTCGCGGCTCATAGCATCAACGAGAACGTCACCAAGGATGGCCGGATCATTCTCTGCCGCTGGTCGAATACACCGCTCACGGATTCCGACGGCCATGTCTTCGCGGTGATCAGCATGGCCGAGGACATCACGGAGGAACAGCGGACGCAGAATGCTCTGCGTCAGACTCAGGAACGGTATCGAGAACTCGTCGACAGTCTGCCGCACTATGTGTTCAGCGTGACTAACGAAGACCGCTATGTGGCGGTCAACCATGCCACGTGCGAATTTTTCGGGCGGCCCGAATCCGAGATTATCGGCCGGACGCCTTCGGAACTGGGCGTTCCGCCTGACATTGCACGCGGCTGGCTCGGACAGAAGGCAAAGACTCGGGCCAGCGGAAGCATGCAGACGGCTGACAGCGCGGTGGTGATCGGCGGGCTGCCGCGTCAGTTTCGAACCATCACCAGTCCGATGCGCGACGAGAACGGCACAATCTGCGGCGTCACCGGAATCAGCATGGACATCACCGACCAGATGACTGCTGAGGCGGCGAAGCAGGATCTTCTGCACGCCGTGGAGCAGCTCGATGAGGTCATGTTCACCACTGATCGAGACGGAATCATCACCTATGTGAACAACGCCTTCGAAAGTGTTTACGGATACACCCGCGAAGAGGCGCTCGGCAAAACGCCACGGATCCTGAAGAACGGCGAAAATCCGCCGGAGTATTATCGCCAACTCTGGGCTGAACTCCTCGATGGCCGAAGCATTCGAAGTGAGTACCGAAACCGGAGGAAAGACGGCTCCCTTGTCGACGTGATCGGCTCCGCCAGTCCGCTGGTCGATAACGGGGGCGAGATCACCGGCTTCGTCGCAGTGCAGCGGGACATCTCCCAGGAAAAGCGCGCTGCCGAAGAGCGGCGCGAGCTCGATAGCCGATTGTCACGGCTGGCAAAAATGGAGGCCCTTGGTACGCTCGCCGGCGGCATGGCGCATGATTTCAACAACATTCTCAGCATCATCCTCACGCACGCCACGCTGCTCGAAAGAAAGTCGGATCCGGCGCGCCTCGCCAGCACCGTTGCGACGGTGAAGCAGGCGGTTCAGCGCGGCGCGAGCATCACGCGCCAGATCCTGACATTTGCCCGACGCGCGGATACTAAGGCCGCGCCGCTCAACACCGCGAATCTGATTATGGAAGTCGCATCGATGGTCTCGGAGACGTTTCCGAGGACCATCCACGTGACCCTCAATCTCGATCCGGACCTCCCGCTCATTAGCGCCGACGCCGGCCAGCTTCATCAGGCCCTGCTGAATCTCTGCGTCAATGCACGCGACGCCATGCCAAACGGTGGAGAGCTTCGCCTCGACAGTCGTCTGATCCCGGCCGCATTGATGAAGCGACAATTCAGCGACGCCGGGCGCACCGACTATCTCTGCATCTCGATCGCCGACAACGGCTCCGGCATGGATGACGAGACACGACGGCGGATTTTCGAACCGTTCTTCACCACCAAGCCCCAGGGCCAGGGAACCGGACTCGGTCTAGCGATGGTCCACGGCGTGGTCAACAGCCACGGCGGTCTGATCGACATCGAGTCGCAAGTTGGCCGTGGCACGACATTCCGACTTTATTTTCCGATCGTCACACCCGCAGCCGCGGCTGTTCGCGAGCGGCGGAAGATTGCCAATTCGATCAATGAAGAGACGCTATTGGTTGTCGACGACGAAATCTCGATCCTCAATGGGTTGGCGGAAGGGCTTCGCGTTCGTGGGTACCGCGTGTTCACCGCGTCGGACGGAGCGCAGGCCATTCAGACACTCGAATCCATCGATCGGCTGCCTGATGCCGTGGTCATGGATCTCGGAATGCCGAAGATGTCGGCCGAAGATCTGGTAAAGGCACTGCAGGAAGTTGCACCTGATCTGCCGCTCATTGGTATGACCGGCTACATCGATCCGAAAATCCACGCGCAGATCATCCGCGCCGGCGTGCAGCAGACGCTCCAGAAGCCTTTCGAAGTCGACGAACTAGTGCGCTGTCTGCGCGAAGTTCTCGAAGAGCCGGCCCTGACTAGCGCTTCGCAGCATGACGCGCTCTTCGCTGGGAAGTGACGCGAGCCATCATTGCTGCGGGTTTGCTCGACGCTGGAACATCAAAGCCGTCCAGGAGACGCGGATTCACAGCACGACCTCGCGCAATTTGGCGAGAAGCGTTTCAGTGCTGTACGGCTTACGAAGGAATCCGATGTGCTGCTGCGGATGCGGCATGCGACTCTCGTCCGCGTGCCCGGTCGAAAAGATGACCGGCAGTTTGGGCCAGCGGGCGGCGATCTGTTCGTACACTTCGATCCCGCTCATGTCCGGCAAGCCGATATCGATCAGCATGGCGTCGGGCTGAAATTCCGCCGCCCTGTTCATTGCCTCGCTGCCATTGGTCACGAGGCTGGTTTCGACGCCTTCTGCCTCGAGGATGGAAGTCAGGCCGGAGGCGACGTCAGGATCATCTTCGACCACCAGCACGCGCCGGACGCCGAAGTGCCGCGGCGAGAGGGGCTGCGCATCGGGGGCCCGCGGCGCAACCGGAGCGGCTCGCGGCAGCTCGATGTCGAATTTCGTGCCTTGATCGACGACGCTCTCCACGCGGATCGTTCCGTTGTTGGTGAGGACGAGCTGCTGCGCGATGGCGAGTCCGAGGCCTGTTCCGGATCGTTTCGTCGTGAAGAGCGGCTCGAAAATGTAAGGCAGCGTCTCAGCCGGAATCCCGCAACCGGTATCCGCGACAACGACGTGCACGGTTTCTCCGGCGTGGAGAGAGAGCGTGAGCTTGCCGCCGCCGGGCATCGCATCGCGCGCGTTGAGCGCGAGATTCGTCAATACCTGCTGCATCTGGCTCGGATCGCAACGAGCGAAGAGGGTTGCCGGTCGAGGCGCCTGAATGTCCACGGTGATGCGGCCGTTCATCTGTGGCCGGATCTCGTCGGCGACCTGAGCGAGCCATATCGTCATGTCGACGGACTCCAGCACGGGCTCCGGCGTCCGCGTCATGCGGAGAATGTTCTGAGTCACGCCTTTGCCGCGCGTGACCGAGTTGAGAATCTGCGACGCCGCCTGCTCCAGTTTTGGATCGCCGGCGGCCCGGCGGCGGATCGTCTCGGCGAACGGTTGAATGCCCATGAGGACGTTGTTGAATTCGTGCGCAATCGTTGCCGCCATGCGTCCGAGGCTGCTGACGCGACTGATCTGCTGGAGTCGCTGTTCGAGCTTGTGGCGCTCAGTGACGTCGGCGAAGGTCACCACCGCACCTCGAATCACGCCGCGGTCGATCAGAGGCGACGATACGTACTCCACCGGAAACGATGTGCCATCCTTTCGCCAGAAGACTTCATCCCTGACGCGAGATGCTTTGCCTGCTTTGAACGCCACGTAGATTGCACACTCCTCGACCGGGTACGGCGATCCATCCGCTTTGTGATGATGCATGAGGTCGTGAACCCGGCTGCCGATCATCTCATCGATCGTGCGGCCGAGAAGCATCGCAGCGACGCGGTTGGCCATTGTGCATCGGCCGTTGTTGTCGATGGAGTAAATCCCATCGGCGGTAGATTCGAGCAACAGCTCGCGATCGGCGGCCACGCGGCGAAACTCCGCTTCCGCCTCTTTGCGCGCGGTGATGTCGCGGACCACTCCATCCGCGTACACGACCCCGTCGCGTTCGTAAGTGCCGATGGACCAGCCGTGAGCCCAGATCCATTCGCCATCCTTGCGCTGCAGCCTGAACTCCACGTCGTACGGCTGACCAGCTTCGAAGAGTGCGGTGTAATGAGCGACGACGCGGTCGACGTCCTCCGGATGAATGCGGTTCAGCCAGAACGTCTCCGGGTTCAGATAGATCTCTTCCGGAGAGTACCCGTACAAGGTCACGACATTCGCGCTGATGAAGCGCACCTTGGCGTGAGCGTCCGCGGTCCACGTCACATCGGGGATGTTGGAGATGAGCGATCGATATTTTTCTTCACTGGCCCGGAGCGCCTCTTCCGCTCTCACCGACGCGGTCACGTCACGAAAGTTCCACACCCGGCCGATGATCTCGCCCTTGAGCGTGCGCGGCGCGACGTGGCATTCGACGTAAGATCCGTCGCGCAGCTCATACGTTCTCGTGAGTTCCTCTCCCTGAGTGGCGCGGTCGACAGCGTCCTGAAACCCACGAGGGTCCTTTACAAGGGCAAGGGAATGCTCGAGGCTTTTCCGTGCATCGGCCGCGCGAAGAATTTCCAGCGGCACGCGCCAGAGGTCGGCGAACCGCTGGTTGTACGTCACGATGCAGGACGCCCGATCGATGACCAGAATGCCGTCGCTGCTTGCTTCGATGGTCGTGCGAAGCAGATTCACATTCTGATCGAGAAGCTCCGCCTCAGAGCGGATCTCCTCGTACAAGAGAAGATTCTCATAGGCCAAGGCCGTCTGCGCGGCGATGGTTTGAACGATGCGTTCGTCTTCCGGTGAGTATTCGTTCGCGTCCTCGCGATTGACGAGGCACAACCAGCCGTACGGTTTCTTGATCGTCCGAATCGGAACGCCGATGTAGCTGCGGGCGGCAATCTCGCCGACGAGGCATTCCCCGCACTCCGCCAGATCCGCCGTGCGGAGGGCCTTTCCTTCCTCAATCATCAACTGCAGGTGCTTGCGGCAGTGTGGAGTCCATCCATGGGCCGCATCGGGCAACAGACTCTGATTGTTCTTCGAATTCGAGATGCCGAAGATCCGCTCCCCGTCGAACATCGTCAGGATGCTGTGCTCGGAGGCTACGACGTTTCGTGAGGCGCGTGCCAGGGTCGAGAGGATCTCGTGCGGGCGGCGCTGCGCCGAGATTTCGAGTTGAAATTCGACGAGCGCACTAATGCGCATGGCATCGGCGTGGATGCGGATAAATTCGGCGGCGGCCTCCTCGGCGAGGGCCGCACGATGGCGCGAGCCCACGCGGCCGAGGGCCAGTTCGATCGTCGCCAGAATCACCGCCGGCTCGCTCGGTTTCATCAGCACGGAGTCCACGCCCGATTCGCGCGCCAGCCGCGCCGCCTCGGAGGCCTCGTAGCTCGCCGTGTAGAAGATGATCGGTGTGGATGCGAGTTGTGCGTCAGCGTGGACGTGCCGAACGAACTCGATTCCGTTCATCCCGGGCATCTCGATGTCGACGATGGCCAGGTCCGGGCGCCACGTTCTCGCGATCTTTAAGCCTTCGGCCCCGTCGCTCGCCTCGCGCGTCTCGTATCCTTTGTAGGTGAGCAACGTGGTGAGGAACTGCCGATTGATCGGACGATCGTCGAGAATGAGAATCCGCGGCATGCTCAGCTCTCCGTCGGGATCCAGCGGGTGAGATGCGCGAGGATCGTTTCCGGATCGAGTGGCCGCAGGAGGAATCCGTCTGCGCCGTTGGCGAACGCGCGCCGCTGCTCGTCGGCCGTGGCCCCAGTCGCCGAGATCAGCACAAATGGGATCCTTCGCAGTTCTTGATCGCTCCTCACAATCTCGAGCAGCTCGACACCGTTACAACCCGGCATGTGGAGATCGGAAATGATCAGACTCGGTGTTTTTGCCCGCGCGATGCGGAGGCCCTGTTCCGCGTTCGTGGCGCCGATCATGCCCATGCCGAGCGACGTGATCAGGTGACGGAGCAGGTCGAGATTCGGCAGGTTGTCATCGACCACCAGCACGTATCCGCTGCTCGTTGCAGGCGTCCAGGGCAGCGGCGATGTGCCGCCGGCGACCGGGATCTGCAGCACCACGGACGACACTCGATCCGGCGGAAGATATTTCTCGATTTCGGCGACGAACGTCTCCGGCGCGATCGGCTTCGTCAGATATCCGTCGAAACCTGCGGCAAGGATTTTTTCGCGGTCGCCGACCATCGCCAGCGCCGTCACGCCGACGATCGGCACGAACGCGAATCGCGGATCGGCACGCAGGCGCCGGAGGACCTCGAAGCCATTCATGTCCGGCATTTGGATGTCGCAGAGGATGAGGTCCGGGATATGCGCCCCCGCCATCTGCAACGCTTCTTCCCCTCCCAGGGCCATCAGTGGCTCATGCGAAAAAGCACGCAACAGATAAGCGAGAAGGCCGAGATTGACGGGATCGTCGTCGATGATCAGTATTTTCGCGCCCACGTTTCCTCAGATCACCAGACTGAAGCGGCTACCGCTGCCGAATTTGCTCGTGCAGACGATCTTTCCGCCGAGTAACGACGCGAGTTTCTGGCTGAGATGGAGACCGAGGCCGGTGCCTTCGAAACGTCTGCTTCCCGATTGGATCTGCTCGAACGCCCTGAAAAGCTTTTCTTGATCGTCGTCGCGGATGCCGATACCGGAATCCGTCACGCAGATCTCCACCTTCTCGTCGGGAGACTTCAGCTCGAGACGCACGAATCCGCGTTCGGTGAACTTGATTGCGTTGTTGGTGAGGTTGATCAGAATCTGACTCAACGCTCTTCGATCGGTGGCGAGCGTCACTGCCTCCTGCGGCAGGACAACCTCGAAGCTCAGCCCCTTCGATTCGGCGAGCGGGCGAAGAGGCGCGGCCACATCTTCGAGAAGCGCCTGGCAGATCAGCGGCTCGAACTGGAGCACCACTTTTCCCGATTCGATTTTTGCCAGATCGAGAAGGTCGTTGATCAACGACAGAAGATGCCGGGCGCTGTCGCGGATGGTCCGGAGCTGACTCTCCTGATCCGCCGTCAGCGGGCCGGCAAGCTTCATGAGCAGCGTGCCGTTGAATCCGATGATTGCGTTGAGCGGCGTCCGCAGCTCGTGACTCATGGTGGCGAGGAATCGATCCTTCGCCATGAGTGCATTCTCGAGCTCGACGTTTTTTTCCTGGAGGGTCTGCTCGAATCTTTTCCGCTCGGTGACGTCGCGAATCGCCGCGGTGGTCAGAACTCCATCTTCTGTGTCGATGGGACTGAGGCTGATCTCGACCGGAAACTCGGTGCCGTCGCGCCGAAGGCCGTACAGGGTCAGCCCTGCACCCATGGGACGTACTCTCGGGTCCGCCGAATACCGCTTGCGATGTCCCAGGTGCGCGCCGCGGAATCGGACCGGCAGCAATCTCTCCACGGCTTGCGAAAGAATCTCCTCACGGGAGTAGCCAAAGAGTCGTTCGAGCTGTGAGTTGACGAGAACGATCTTCCCGGTCTGATCGACGATGACGATCGCGTCGGGAGCCGATTCGAGCAGGGAGCGGAACTTGTCTTCCGCTTTTTTCAGATCGGCGTTGAGTTTGACTTCGCCGGAAACATTCTTCGAGATCTGCAGGAAACCGATCGGTTTGCCGTTCGCGTCGAATCGAGGCGTTACGACGACTTGCGCCGTAAATCGCTCGCCGTTCTTGCGGACGCGAGTGACCAGTCCTTCCCATTTTCCGGTTCGCAACGCCGCATCACGGATTTGTGCCGGTTTGTCGCGCTCGACATCCTCCGGCGTGTGGAGGATCGACGACTGGGCTTTTCCCACCATCTCCTCAGCCGAGTAGCCGTAGTTGTGGCGGGCGCCCTCGTTCCACAGGATGATTTCGCCGCGCAGGTCCTCGGCGATGATGGAGTGCTCGGTCGAGGATTCGATGATGTTCTCGATGAAACCTGCCATCTCTTCGGCGGTCATCGAAGTGCGATCGAAGAGAGCCTGGCTCACGACTGGTTGCGACCCGAAAGTTTGCTGCCGTTGAATGTCAGCGCGGAAAGGGCATCGACGATGTCCGCGAAGTGGGGGGGCTTATCGAAAAAATGTGTAATGCCGAGGTTCCGCGTGAAGCGTTCCAGCCAGGCGGTGCGGTAACCGGTGAGGACGATCACCGCGGTTCGAGGCGCCGTCTCGCGGAGCCACGAGAGAAACGCCGTTCCGGCATCGATCCCGGCACCGGTCACCACGACATCGGTGACCGCGACCGCGTATTCGCGGGCGCCGATCATCGACTTCGCCGCGTCGTAATTGTGAGCCGTATCCACTTCGCATCCCCGCATCGTGAGGTAATCCTGCAAGGCGACGGCGATCAGGTCGTCGTCGTCGACGAGGAGGAGGCGATTGGATTCGGCGGCGGGCAAGAGTGAGCCATCAAGTTACGCGTGCCGCGCCGCTGAGCGGAATCGGACGATTCCCCGTTCTCTTGTAGGACTTTCACCCACAGCATCAATGGATCAGATCGTGCCGGATTGCGTAGCGAATCAGCTCCGCGGTGCTCTTCATCCCGAGTTTTTCGAGAATGTGCGCGCGATGGTTGTTGACCGTCTTGACGCTCAATCCGAGGCCCTCGGCGATCCTGCTGACGGGCTTGCCGGAGGCGATCATCAGGAAGACTTCGAACTCGCGCGCCGAAAGCAGATCGTGCGGCCGCTCCACGGCCGGCCGGTCGAGATGCAACGCCATTCGTTCCGCCAGTTCGGCGCTGACATAGCGCTTCCCGTGCGCCAGGCGTTTGATGGCGCTCACCAGTTGATCGGGAGCGCTCCGTTTTTCGAGGTACCCGGCAGCACCGGCGCGGAGACATCGCATCGCGAATTCTTCCTCCCGTTCCATCGACAAGATCAGAACGGACAGGTGAGGTCTCGTTGCCCTCACATGCGACAGGACCTCGAAACCGCTTCGATCGGGGAGCGAGAGATCGAGAACGACGACATCGAATTCTTCGTCGCGAATCTTCGCGATGGCCTCGTCGGCGGTGCCCGCTTCGCCGCTGACCGTGATGTTCTCGTCAGAGAGCGCAATCTGCTTGAGACCCTCGCGAACGATGGCGTGATCGTCAGCGATGAGCACTCGAATTTTTTGATCCATGAGAGCGTCCCGTTAGGTCCGGCGGTCACCAAGCGGCATTCGCACGACAATGATCGAGCCGCGCCCCTCGACGCCGGTGATGTTGAACGAACCGCCCAGCAGGTAGGCGCGCTCTTTCATACCGATGAGGCCATACGATTCGTGTGAGAGACGCTCGCCGTCGCGAATGCCGCGTCCGTTGTCACGAATCTCGAGCAGCAGCTCCTCGGCTTCCACTCGCAGGCGAACTTCGGCGCGGGTCGCCTCTGAATGGCGCACGATGTTGGTGAGAGCCTCCTCCAAAATGCGAAAGACCGCCACGCCGATGTCTTCGCGCACGGCGAGTTGCTCGGGGCGAATGGAGAGCTCGCATTCGATTTCGGTCCGCTGCTGGAAGTCCGCCAGCTTCTTCTCGATCGCGGCGACCAGACCGATCTCGCCGATGCGGCTGGGACGCAGCTCGGAAACGATGCGTCCGATGGTGTCGAGCGTCGAGTCGATCAGCGGAAGGATTCCGGCCGTCACCCGCTCCGGCGGCTGGGTTCCGTTCGCAAGGCTCTGAACCAGTCGTGCCGCATCGATCTTGATTGCCGTGAGGAGCTGCCCGAGATCATCGTGAAGTTCGCGCGCGATCCGTGTGCGCTCCTCCTCCTGAATCGAAATCATGCGCGCGGAGAGGGCGCGCAGGCGTTCGCGCGACGACCGCAGCTCCTCCTCGGTCCGCTTGCGATCGGTGATGTCGCTGAGAATGCTCACGTAACCGCGCGCGGTGCCGTAGGGACCGTGCAGCGGCGCCAGCGAGACGCTCGCATCGATGCGCGTTCCGTCTTTTCTCGCGCGCTGCAGTTCAATGTCGGTGAGCGTGACGCCGCTCAGGCATCGGGCGCTCAACGCGTCATACTCCTGCTGCAGCTCGGGCGGTACGGTCGGATTCGGCCGTCCGATCACCTCGTCCGCGCGCCATCCGAACGTCCGTTCCGCCGCGGCGTTCCACGTGCGCGTGATGCGATTTGAGTCGAAGGAGACGATGGAAATCGGAGAGGCCTCGAAGAGAGCGGCAAGGTGCTCGCGCGAGGCGCCGAGCTCCTCTTCGATGCGCTCGCGCTCAGCCATCTGTTTCCGCAGCGCTTCGTTCGCGAGACGCAACTCACGGGTGCGCTCGTCGATCTTGCTTTCCAGGTCTTCGTGTGCACGGGAGAGGATCGTCGCCTGACGGCGTTGGGCCTGGTAGAGCATGAGACTCTCGTGCGCCGCTCGAATCTGTCCGGCGGCGGCAAGCCCCAGCCGCTCGTCGTCGGACGCAAACCCTTGTTCGATGGTTTTGCCGAGAACGAGCGTTCCGTACAGATCGCGGCCGGTCGTCATCGGGAGGAGGAGCATCGATCGCAGATCACGCATCGCAGCGGACATCTGCTGGACGATCGGATCGGAAGCATCGCTGAAATTACGCATGAACGGGCCGAAGAAAAGGCCGGCACGCATCAGCGCTGTCTGATCGACGTCTCCGTCGACGTACGGCGTCGAAACTTGTTCTTCGTTGCCAACTAGAACGATGGCCGCGTGATCACAACCAAAAATCTTCCGTACGGCAATACACGCTGTGCGAATCAGGCGGTCGGGATCGCGTTCCGCATCGAGCTCGAAGCTGAGCTCGATCAGCGCGCTCATTCGGATGTTCGTCCTTTGAAGACGATCGGCGTATTGACGCAATTGCTCCGTCGAGAAGGGATGTTGCGGCGGCGGGGATGACAGGCCGAGCGCTTTCTGCACCGTTTCCAGAATGACTTCGGGATCGGACGGTTTAGTGATCAGGTGTTGCACGCCTGCCGCCCGCGCGATTGCCCGCGATTCGACGTCGCGGTACGTCGCGGTATAGAAAATGACCGGAATGTGCGCGAGGTCCGCGTCGGCACGCAACGCGGTGACGAAAGCAAAGCCGTCCATCCGCGGCATGGCGACGTCGGCGATAATCAAATCGGGGCGTTCCTCGCGCGCAGATCGCAACGCATCGACACCATCGGAGGCTTCGTTGATGCCGTACCCGTGGTAGCTGAGAAGCATCGCCAGGAAGTGGCGGTTCAACGGGTGGTCGTCAGCAACCAGAATGAGCGCCATCAGTTTTGAATGGCCCCGCTACTCCACACCCACGATGCCGTGTCGAACCGCGAAACGAACCAACCCGGCAACGTCGTGAATGCCGAGGCGCTTCATCAACTCCGTGCGGTGCGACTCGACCGTCTTGATCTGGATCCGCAGCATCTCGGCGATCTTCCGGTTGGACATTCCTTCGGCGATCAACTGCAGAATTTCGTGCTGCCGCGGCGTCAGCCGCCCCAGCACGCCGCCTGCCTCTCCCACGTCGTCGGCGACGAGCGGTTTCAGTGATGGGCTGATATAGGTTCGTCCGCCGTGCACGCTGCGAAGCGCTTCATCCAGCTCGGCGACCGTGCCCGCTTTGATCAGGTAGCCCGACGCTCCCGCGTACAGCGCGCGCCGAACGAAGTCCTCGTTGCGGTGAATCGAGAGGATGATCACGCGGGTATTGGGAGACTGCCTCACGATCCGCGAAGTAGCCTCTAAGCCGTTCATGCGCGGCATCGTGATATCCATCAGAACGATGTCCGGCCGGTAGCGGGCGACGGCGGCGACCGCTTCGCCGCCATCCGCCGCCTCCATGATTTCGGTGACCATCGGAAACTCCGACAGAAGCCTGTGGATGCCTGCTCGCACGATGGTGTGATCCTCGGCCAGCAGCACCCGCATCAACAGATCTCCATCAATCGACGGCCGCTCCCCACGCTCGCTTTGGACCAGTCCGGCGCTGCTGTAACAATGGTAGGAAATGATCGGCGAAGGCGAAATCGGGTGAACACCTCAAAGATGCTAGTCAGCCGAGGGGGAGTCCGGAGTCGGACTCGATCATCGAACGATGTCCGAAATCGTCCTACACCAGTCTGTTGTGGATTGCGTAAACGATCAGCTCGGCATTAGAGCGGAAGCCTGTCTTATCCATGATTCGTGAGCGATAGGTGCTCACGGTCTTGACGCTGAGATGCAGAGCTTCAGCGATATCCGTGACTGTTTTGCCGGCCGCGATCAGACGAAAGACTTCGAACTCGCGAGTCGACAATCGCTCATGGGGCTGTCCCGACGGGCCGCGCCGCGTCAGATCGGTGGCCAGTCGATCGGCGATCGCATCGCTGATCGAGGTGCGCCCGCCAGCCACGCGCTCGATCGCCTGAATCAACTGGTCTGGGGAGCTGTCCTTCTGAATGTATCCGGAGGCTCCGGCGCGAAGACATCGGATTGCGTACTGCTCCTCGGGATGCATGCTCAGCATCAGGATGGGGACGGAGGGAAACTCCTGCCGGATTTGTCCGAGGAGATCGATTCCGCTGCGACCCCCGCCGAGGGATACGTCGAGGACCAGCACGTCGACCGGTCCGCGCCGCAGCTCCGCAAGAACGTCCTCCGGTGTCGACGCCTCGGCGGCGACTCTCCAGTCCGGACGGGTGGCGATGATCTGCTGCAGACCGCGCCGCACGATGCTGTGATCGTCGGCGATGAGGATTCTCATGATGGCAGTGGAAGCTCCGCCGTAATTCGCGTGCCGGTGCCAGGGGATGACTCGACCGTCAGGCGCCCGCCCAGAATACTGACGCGCTCACGTATCCCCTGCACTCCGATCGTGTGTCTCGATATCCTGGAAGGATCGAATCCGATTCCACGGTCTTCCACTTCCACGATCAACGTGCGAGGCTCCTGTCGGATTCGAACGATCGCCTCGCGCGTCTGCGCGTGGCGTGCGACGTTCGTCAAAGCCTCCTGAATGATCCGATAAGCCGCGATCTCGACCTCGGCACTGAAGCGAGTCTCATCGGGGCCGGAGTGCACAACGTCAACACGTATGCCGGTCTGTGCAGCGTATCGCTGCACCAGCCACTGAACCGCCGCGACCAGACCGAAATCATCGAGCATGGATGGTCGCAAATCGAGCGCCAGATTGCGGACACGTCCCACCAGATCGCGCAAAAGCGACTGAGCATCCGCGAGGATCGTGCGGGCATTTTCCGGCGGTACAGCGGCGCTGATCTCGAGCATGGAATGAACGCCGGTCAGCACCTGACCAATCTCGTCGTGCAGCTCGCGCGCAATTCGTTGTCCTTCGGCCTCCTGCGTTTCGATCAGGCGGCGCGGATACGACGTGAGTGCCTCTTCCGCTTTCTTGCGTTCGGTCATGTCGGTCAGGATCGCGTAGATCTCCACTTGTCCGCCCGGCACCGAGACGGGCACTCGAATCATGGAAGCGGGAAACGTGCTGCCGTCCTTTCGGCGCGCAGTGATTTCCGGAGGCTCGCGCCATTCGCGCCCGAGGATCAAGTCTTCCAACCGTCGTCCGAGCGCCTCCTCAGCAGAGTAGCCGAACATCCGCGTGAATTCGCGATTGATGCGCACAACGCGTCCGTCCCCTCTCATCAAGGCGACCGCTTGCGGCGCCTGTTCGAACAACTCGTCGAGCAGCGCCCGCTGTGTGGCTAGTCGATCGGCCAGCGTGGTCAGGAGAGCGACGAGCAGAACCATCAAGGGAACGATGCTGATGTCTAGAATTCCGATGGACGCGATGCTCACGGTGTGCTGAAAATCGAGATGCTCGCGCGCGGGGAAAAAGATCAGCGCGGCCATTGCCGTGTAATGCATCGCAGGATTTGCTGCGCCTCTCAAAAAAGCTCCGGCCTGATGTCGCAGCACTTTCGTTGGTGGGGCGAACGCCAGCGGAGTCGCCGCTGCGGAAATGAGGATCGCCAGCAGCACCGAAGCCGTGACCAGTGCAGGCGAGGAATACTCATGTCCCAACCCCCGCACGCGCAGAGCCCACATCGCCGAGTAATGCAGACCGGAGATGCCGATGGCGCCGAGAAAAATGCCGGAGGTCAGAGCGCGCAGCCAGCTGATGCGTCCGCGGCCGAGACTCAGGAGCGCCAGCGCCGAGCCGCCCACTCCGACGAAAAATGACAAAATGATTTCCCGCCAATCGAACATCAGGGGAGCGGGAAGCCGCAGCGCGAGCATGCCCGTGTAGTGCATCGACCATGTGCTGATGCCGTCGACGATCGCGGCGCCGGCGAACCATGCCACCCAGGGCCGCCCCCGCGCGACGCGCAATCTTCCCGCAAGGGCCCTCGACGCGTAGGCGGCGACGATGGAAATCAGAATCGAGAGCGCGACGAGCCGGTGGTCGTGCTGCGCGTAAATAACCACAATCGATACTATGCGTCGCCGGGCATCGATAGGGTAGGACAAACTCCCACGGGAAAAGGGGTCGCCGTCTGATAGTCCCGTCCTGTCGAACCAGCTAGGGTCGCTGCAGCATGGAGGCGGCCGGCGAATCGCAGCTCGTCCTGCTGGTTGACGACGATCCGGCAATCACCGAGGGTCTGGCGGCGGGGTTGGAGCGGGAAGGTCGCACGATCATTACCTGCAGCGACATCGAATCGGCACAACTGATCGTCGAGCGGATGCGGCCGTCGCACGTGGTGGCGGACATTCGTCTCTCCGGTCCGTTCGGGTTCGAAGGGCTCGATTTCATCCGGCATGTGCAACGTTATGCGCCTGAAAGCCGCGTCATCCTCATCAGCGGCGACGGCGCCGAGGCTCTGCAACTGGAGGCATCGAGGCGCGGCGCCGTTGCATTCCTGCAAAAACCGTTTGGGGTCGACGTGCTCGATTCGACGCTCGATCTGATCTCGTGCTCTGCCTTGTCGTCCGCCGGCGATTTTGGTCCGATCGTCCGCGTCCCGTCGCTCGAGAGCGTTCTCGTCAGCGACGCGCTTCGCCCTCTGTTTCAGCCGATCGTGAGACTCAGCGCGGGGCACGGGATTCTCGGCTACGAGTCGCTGGCGCGGTTCCGCTCCGAGTCGCCGCTGCGCAATCCGGAGGTTCTCTTCGAATACGCAGCGCGCAAGCAGCGGGTCACCGAGCTCGAATTCGCCTGCATCGCACGATCGCTGGAAGCGGCAGTGAGGCTGCCCTCGGGCTCCCTGATTTTCATGAATCTTCATCCTCGCGTTCTGGAGTCGGGCGCGACACTCAGAAACACTCTGCAACGCCGCGCAAAGGCGATGTCGGTGGCGCTCGATCGCGTCGTCCTCGAGATCACCGAACAAAGCTCGCTCAGCGGCACACCGGCGGTGCTGGAGACTGTTGAGAGTCTCCGCGATCTCGGAATTCGATTCGCGTTCGATGACGTGGGCGTCGCCTACTCGCATCTTCCGCTCATCGACAAGATCCGGCCACGCTTCCTGAAAATCAGCCAGCATTTCGGCACAGGGTTCGAGGCGGACGCCACGAGGATGAAGATCGTCACGAACCTTCTGTCGCTCGCGCGCGATTTCAATTGCCAGCTCATCCTGGAGGGAATCGAACGCATGTCCACCGCCGATGCCGCTGCCGGTCTCGGCATTCCGTTGGGGCAGGGATTCTTCTTCGGCGCTCCCGCGGACGTCGCGTGCTTTTCCTGAGACGC
>DASWBC010000059.1:0-3372 GCA_036390815.1 Gemmatimonadaceae bacterium | reverse complement strand
CAAACGACCCGGTCGTCCAGACGTACGCGAAAATATTTGCGGGAATCTTCAAGCCGATCAGCGCGATGCCGGCCGACATCCGGAAGCACGTCCGCTATCCGGGCGATCTCTTCAGAATCCAGACTGCGCTGCACGCGACGTATCACATGACCGAGCCCGACGCGTTCTATCACCGGGAGGATCAGTGGCAGATTCCGGGTGGCCTCAACAAGTCGACCAACGAGAATCCGTTCATGCGGCACATCATCATGCGACTTCCCGGAGAAAAGAATCCCGAGTTCATCTTCATGACGCCCTTCACGCCGCGCGGGAAGGACAATCTGGCCGCGTGGATGGTGGCGCGGATGGACGGCGAGAATTACGGAAAGCTCTCGGTGTACCGCTTCCCCAAGCAGAGCCTCGTATACGGCCCGAAACAGATCGCGAACCGCATCAACCAGGACACCGACATCTCGAGGCAGCTCACGCTCTGGGACCAGCGCGGGTCGCAGGTAATCAGGGGTGAGCTGCTGGTGATTCCAATCGAGGAATCACTGATCTACGTGCAGCCGATCTATCTTCGCGCCGAGGGCGGCAACATTCCGGAGCTCAAGCGGGTGGTGGTCGCCCACGAGAACCGCGTCGTGATGGGAGAGACGCTGGAAGAGGGCCTCGACGCTCTGTTCGGCTCCGGTGCCGCGGCGCAAACGAGAACGAACGTGCAGGATTCACTCAGCACGCTCGGAGTTGAGCCGTCGGTCGTGGGAGGCGGAGCGGCTCCCCCGACGGGTGCCGCGCCCTCAGGCGCGGTCAGCGCGCTGCTTCGGGAGGCGCAGACGCACTACGACCGTGCGATCGCGGCGCAGCGGGCGGGCAACTGGGCCGAGTATGGACGCGAGATCGATCAGCTTGGCGCTACGATCCGCGCCCTCAGAGCGGCGAAGAACTAGGGGAATTCCGCCATCCTCAGCCGCCGGAATGAACCTCACGTGGCGCGTTTCAGAAATTCCTGGACCGCCTTGCGGTAGCTTCGCCCGGTCGTGATGCGTTTGCCGTTCCGCAGGATCAGCAGCTGGTCTCCCTGATCGAAGGGCTGTGCTTCGCGCACCTGCGCCGTGTTCACGATGGTCGAGCGGTGGACGCGCAGGAACCGATTGCTCGGCAGGCGCGCCTCGAGCCTGCTCAACGGCTCGCGCACGTCGTACGCCACCTCGGCGAGATGAATTCTCGCCAGGTCGTCGCGCGCCTGAATCCAGAAGATCTCGTCGGGATCGAGAAAGAGGATCTTCCCGTTCACTTTGACGCCGATCCTGTTTTTCGGCGCGTCGAGCTGCCCGACATACTTGAGGAGCGCACTCAGCTGTGACGACACGCTGGGCTGGGGAGATTCCTTCAGTCGCTTTTTCGCGCGGTCGAGCGTCTGGTGGAAGCGCACGTGATCGACGGGCTTTAGCAGATAGTCGAAAGCGCCGAACTCGAAGGCGGAAACCGCATAATCGTCGAATGCGGTGACGAAGATCACGGGGGGCATCTTGTCCGTCCCGACCTCGGTAATCACATCGAAGCCATCCAGCTCGGGCATCTGTACGTCAAGGAAAACCAGATCCGGCTGCTGTTCGCGAATCGCGGCTACCGCCTCGAGTCCGTTCTGGCACTCGCCCACGACTTCGATGTCGGGGGATCGCGAGAGGAGCGATAATAGTCGCTGGCGGGCCAGCGTTTCGTCGTCGATCACCAGAACACGCAGAGATTGCTCGATCATGCCTGCACCGCCGTAGCGAGGTTATCGTCCTTTTGAGCGTCGTTTCGCGCGGGCGACAGGCGCCCGAGTCTGAACGGAATTGTAATCTGCACCTCGTAGCCTCCCTGGTCCCGAGGGCCACTCTCGAATTCGTGGCTGTCACCATAGAGGTGGATCAGCCGGGTTATCGTATTCGTAAGGCCGAGGCCCGTTCCGCGCGAGCGTTCGCGCGATCGACGGGCGCGCACCCCGACCCCATCGTCTAGAATGGTAATCGAGAGCTTGTCGCCAAGGCGCCGCGCGGTGACCTGAACATACCCTGCGCCGGCGCGCGGACTAATCCCGTGCCGGATAGCGTTCTCCACCAGGGGCTGAAGCAGCAGGCTCGGAACGAGCGCCGCTCGAACCCCGTCCTCGATGTTGCAGCTGACGGTGAGGCGATCCTGGAAGCGCACGCGCTGGATCGCCACGTACCGGTCGAGAAGGCCAAGCTCACGCTCGAGCGGCACCTCCTGCTCACTCGATGTCGAAAGCACAAGCCGCAGGAAGTCGCTCAGCTCCGACACCATTCGCTCGGCCGCCGGCGGGTCCGTCGCGATCAGCGCCATGGCGCTGTTGAGCGCATTGAAGAGAAAGTGCGGGTTGAGCTGAAGCTTGAGCGTATCCAGCTCCGACTGCACGAGCCGCGTCACCACTCGCTGACGCTCGGCGGATTCCTTGCTCGCCTCGCGCACGAGGTGCTCCACCCAGGAGGTCGCGTACGTGGAAACGGTGCCGAAGACCCCGAGCAGGATGAGTTTTGCCGCTTCATCGAGTGGAGTGATGCGCGCCAGCTGGACCGCATCAATCGGGTTGATCACCAGAGGCACGCGACTGGTCGCCCATAGCCAGGCGAGGACGCCAAGATACTCGGCAAACGCCAGGACCGAAATGAATGCGGCCTTCCGGACCGAGGAAGCAACCGGCCGGCCGGCCAGCACCACGAAGTACACGAGGAAAATCGGGGACCGGAGCGCGAGCACACCGGACTGCGCCACCGCGTAGCCGCCGATGATCGCCGTCACTGCCGTCACGTCGACGATTGGATTCACCGCCGACAGCCAGTCCGGAAGCTCGGGGCGCCGATACCATATCAGATACTGCGCGACGGTCCAGAGCAGCATCGGGCCCAGCACCAGCACGTTGGCGCTGTTGAGCGCCTGCGACAGGTGCGGCGCGTACATGAGCGCCGCTGCGGTGAGCAGGAACACCACCGCGGCCCGGACGCCGTTGAGTATACGCTCCGCCCTGTCGCGTCTTAGGCGGAGACTTTCGGGAGGCGCGAACGAGGGGGAATCGAATAACTGCATTAAATGAATCTGGCTGGAGGGGGGTGGCTGGGATAGCAGGCCGACGAGGTACCTGCTACCCCCGACGCCGGCTTAGTCGTGCCCGTCGTCGTTGCCGTGACCCTCGTTATGACCGTCGTGATGATCCTCTCCGCGCTCGGCGTCATCCTCGAATGCATGGAACGAGCGACGGATGTTGTTTTCGATCAGGGACAGGTTGGAGCTGCCTGGCGTTGCCACGGTCGGATCGATCGCGGCGCCATCTGAATTCAGGAACCATTTGCTGACGTCGATGCTGACCGTCGCGTTCCTGGTGGTCTCATC
>DASWBC010000058.1:0-2461 GCA_036390815.1 Gemmatimonadaceae bacterium | reverse complement strand
TCACGCCATTATCGCCCCGCCGGCACGACACTCCTCGTGAACTCTACCTGGGCTTCCGACACTTACGTCCGGAAGATGCTACTCGATATAGCTGAGCGAGGCCGGTATCTCGGGTTGGTCCTGTTCAGCGCGCAGCAATTCCGCTCGCAGGTTCATCGGAGAGTGGTTGGCAATTCAGGGACGTCGCTGTTCGGACGAATGGATCCCGACGAGCTCTCGACACCGGGCTACGCGGTGCTGAGCCCGGCGACGAGAACCAAGCTCGCCACGCTGGAGAAGGGGCAGTTGATGATTCGACATCCACATTTCACGCAGCCGATCTTCGTGCGCTTCCCGCGTCCGGCCGTGATGCAGGGACGTGAAGGCTCGGAGCGGTACCCGCAGGCGGGCGACGTCTCGCTCGACGCGGCGATTCTGCGGGCGCTCAGGCCACTCGATCCGGCGATCACGCTCCCGTGGGTGCAGGAGATCACGGCGCTCTTTACGCAGGAAGAGGTGATCCGGGCCCGCAACGCGACGCTTCTGGCCCGACCCGAAAACGTGAAGGCGTACTTCGCGGCGCAGTTCCGAAAGATCATCCCGGCGCAGCCGGCGACGCGACCAATGGCGGCCAGCATCAAGTCAGCTCCGGAAAATGATCCGTACGGGTTTTAGCGAAATCCGTATGGGCGGGAGAGGACTTGAACTGCGAGAAGAACGAGGTGGGAGGGACCAGGGTCTAGGTGCCAGGTCTCGGGTAGAACCTCGCGCGCTACCTCGTACCCGGTACCTCTTACCTGGCACCTCCCACCTCGTTCTTCTCGCAGTGTTGATTTTTTTCGCCCGCTCCGCCCTCGCCCAACCGGTGCTTCTTCAGATCCGCCCCCACATCGGCGACACTCTCAGGATGCACCTCTCGCAATCGGTGGAGCTGACCGGCACCACCGGTCGCGGGGGGCGTGATTCCGCGACCAGCTCGATGACGACGTCCATCGAGGTGTTCACCCGCGCGATCGCGTATCAGTGGACGTCCGGCGGCACTCTCATGCAGTCGATCACCGATTCGGTCGCGATGACACCCGCCTCGGCGGGCTCGCTCGCCGATCTCAAGCGTCGGGCGATGACGGCAAAGCGAGTCTGGGTGCGTGTTTCCACGGATGGAGCGATGGAGATCGTCAACGACGACGATCCCAACAGCGAGCTGCGGCAAGTCTTCGGAGAGATGCCCGCGATGCTGGCGCGCGAGCCCGTCGCCGTCGGCGCAAAGTGGACGCGCGAGATGCAGATCCCCTTGAGCGGCGATCCGGGGCAAATGGGGCAGGTGCGGGCGACGTTCCGCCTCGATTCTCTGAGCAGGAACGGCGATCTCGCGTTCGTCTCGATGCGTGGAACTATGGCGAGAATGAACTCGCTGAGCTCGCCGGGCGTGCCGGCGGTGCCGTCCGCGGGCGCCGGTTATGCCACTTCGGGCACTCTGTCGGGCACGATTCAAATCGACAGAAGATTAGGCTGGATTACCGACTCGAGGAGTAGCATCATCGTACAGTCCACGATCGCCGCGGCCCCGGCCCGAAAGGGAGGACCACAGGGAGCGCCGATGCAGGTGCGGACGAAGATCACTCAATGGATAAGAGCGATGCGCACTCGATGAGACTGGTTCACCTCTCGGACATACACCTCGGCTTCAGACAATATCAGCGGCAGACACCCACCGGCATCAACCAGCGGGAGGCGGATGTCGCGTTGTCGTTTCGCCGCGTCATCGACAAGGTGATCGAGCTCAAGCCCGACCTGGTGCTCGTCGCCGGCGACGTATTTCACGCCGTTCGCCCCAGCAATCCGGCCATTCTGCACGCCTTTCACCAGTTCTCGCGCCTCATGCAGATGCTGCCAGAAGCGACCGTGGTGATGGTCGCCGGAAATCACGACACTCCGCGCATGGCGGAGACGAGATGCATTCTGCCGCTGTTCGCTCCGCTCGGGATCACCGTGGTGGAAGGCGAGCCAAAGCGCATCACCTTTCATGAGCGCGACCTTTCGATTCTCGCCGTACCCGACATGGGGAAGGCGCCGTCGCTCGAGCCCGATCCCGCCGCGAAATACAACGTCCTCCTGCTCCACGGAGAGATCGAAGGAGTCCTGCCGAGGTACGGCCGCGAGCTCGATCGCCGTCCCATGGGAATCACCCAGCAGGAGCTCGGGGCCGAGCGGTGGGACTATGTCGCGCTGGGGCACTATCACGTCTACCGGCAGGTCGAGCCGAATGCGTTCTACTCGGGATCGCTCGACTACACGAGCACCAATTCGTGGGGCGAGATGGCTGAGGAGGAAGCGGCGAAGATCGGCGGCAAGGGGTTCATCGAGCACGATCTCACGACCGGGGCTCACAAGTTTCACGCGATTCCGCCGCTGCGGCGGTGGATCGACCTGCCATCGCTCTCCGGCACCGGGCTGTCACCCGCTTCGCTCGACGAGGAGATTC
>DASWBC010000057.1:0-3040 GCA_036390815.1 Gemmatimonadaceae bacterium | reverse complement strand
AGACGTTCAAGTTCAACGCCACCGCGGCCCAAAGCAACTACTGGAGACTGGCTGCTCGCCTTCCCGGAAAGACGCCCGCGTGGGCTCCGGCGCCCGCCCGGAAGAGCTGAGCGAACGTTCAATTTCATCTCGATTGCCGTGCTGGTCCTCTTCGCGATGGGTTGGTCATGGTCAATCGCCCGCGCCCGCGCAGCCGGTGAAGGCGGCCCAGTAACACCGGCGAGCGCCAACATCGCGACCGCGCTCACTGACCGATCTGCCCCGTCAGTCGCGTATCTAACGGATGCCGCACTCAGCGCGCTGGCCACTCCGGCGCGCGGCGAAAGCGGAAAGCTCCGCGTCCGAATCCAGCAGGGCGGAACCCCGATCACGCCGATTCTGGCCGACACACTTCCCCCTGGATCCGTGACCACCTTTTCCTCCGGTTCCGCCGCGGAGTCCACATCCACGTTCGTCGCACCACAACGTCCAGGCATCTGGAGCCTCGCGCTCAAGGTCGGAAGCGCGATCAAGCCGCTCGCTGATTTCAGCGTCATCACCCTCCGCCCGGCAACGGAGAAGAAATCGGGCCGGCTGGGACTCTACTACATCGGAAACTGGCCCGCCGCGCGAAAGGGGCGGCCGGGCGTGAGCTACGCTCCGCCCAACGGATTCATCGAGGTGACGCCACAAAACCAGAACACCCAGCTCTCGGAGCATTTCAAGATCAAGGACTTTCTTCCGCACGATCAGCAGAACGTCTGGCCGAAATACGTAGTGATCGACATCAAGATGATCGACAAGGACGAACTCGTGCTGCAGGACCTGAAGGAGCACGGAATCAATCCGAACGGTGTTCGGGTATTGAGCGGATTCAGAACTCCTCAATACAACGCTGGGGGAGGGGATCCCAGGGGCCGCGCGGCTCTGAGCCGCCACATGTATGGGGACGCCAACGACATCTTCATCGACAACGACGGCGATGGGCAGATGGACGACCTTAATCACGACGGGCGCGTGAATATTGCAGATGCCAAGGTGATCCAGGATGCCGTCAACCGCGTCGAGCGGGCACACCCTTCGCTGATAGGAGGGTGTGGCATATATTCTGGCACGTCAGCGCACGGGCCGTTCACCCACATAGACACGCGAGGCTACCCCGCTCGCTGGATCGGAACAGGAGACAGTTAATGGACAAATCACCTACCGGCAGCCCCGCGAACCCGACGGAAGATCTCCGGCACTCATCAGCCAACGCCAAGCGTGACCCGGCTATGCCGGTGCGTCTGGCCGATCTCGAGCCGTACGTGGGACTGGGATATCTGTCGAAGCTGTTCAAGCTGATGGCGGTCATTCTGCTGCTGTTGCTGGTCTCGGAGATCATCACGGGGCTGGTCACGCAGGGCACCACCTCGATCCCCACTTTGCTGGGCGAGATGAGCCGCCTCGTGGTGCTCGCTGGATTGCTGTGGGGAAGCGGTGACCTCGCGCTGCTTCTCATCGACATGGGACACGACGTCAGAGCGACGCGAATCCTCCTCGGCAGACAGGCGCTGCACCAGACGGGATCGACCGGAATCACACCCCCGTCCGGCTCGCCGCGAGTCGAGGGGGGAAGCTTCGTGGAGCGTGGACCCCGCTAGGCTGTACACGATCGGGCATTCGACCCGATCTATCGAGCAGTTTCTCGGCCTGCTGACAAGGGAAGGCGCGACACATCTGGTCGATGTTCGCGCCTTCCCCACATCAGCCAGATACCCGCACTTCTCCGGATCAAATCTCGAGAGGGCCATCGTCGACGCCGGCGGCAGATACACCCATCTCCCGTCACTCGGTGGTCGGCGGCGCGGGCGGCGGGATTCACACAACACCCTGTGGCGAAACGCGAGCTTCCGAGCCTACGCCGACTATATGGAGACGCGCGAGTTTCAGGAGGCGCTCGATGATCTACTCGCTCTTGCCAGGCTCGAGCCCACAGTGATCATGTGCGCCGAAGCAGTGCCGTGGCGGTGTCACCGCTCGCTCATCTCCGATGCGGCCGCCGCGCGTGGCGTGTCAGTCCTCCACATTCTCGACTCAGCCACCGAACCCCATAGACTGACTTCCTTCGGCCGAATCGACGCCGGACGTGTTCGGTACGACGTTGCTCCTCAGAATGAATTGTTCTGAACAGGGTCGCTGTCGTGAACCAGCTTGCTGTCGGTCGCAATATGAATGGTTTGAACCGCGACAACATCCAGGGTCAGGCATGCTGGTTGCCATAGTGCACGGGTGGCCCGGCATTGCGCGCTGACGGATCTCGGATGCGCGCCAGGCCTTGGACACTCACTATCGCGCTGCGCGTAACTCACTTCTTGCGAGGATGCCATCATGCTTTGGACCATCGCGGTAATCCTGTTCATTCTCTGGATTCTTGGATTCTTCATAGTACACGTTGGAGGTGGGCTGATTCACTTGCTGCTCGTCATCGCCGTGATCGTGGTCGTCTACCGGCTCGTCACCGGCCGACCGGTCGTCTAGAGGCGGATCTCACCGGCCGCGCCGAGGCGGTTGCTTCGGCGCGATGCCGCCCTCCACATTCCGGGATGATGCGGAAGAGGAGGGCGGCATTTCATATCGGGCACCGTGACCCGCACCGCTGACCGCCCCGGCGCGAGCCCGGGCCCCGAGTCAGTTCTTTCCGCGATACGAGTCGTCCTCTACGAGCCGCAGGACCCCGTCAACATCGCCGCGACCATTCGGGCGATGAAGAACATGGGGTGCGGCAATCTGTACCTCGTCCGCTCGGTGGAATACGATCCCTGGCGCCTCGAGGGAATCGCGCACGACACCGGCGACATCATCGAGCGCATCAAGGACTGCGAGTCGATCGAGGAAGCGCTGGAAGGGTGTGTGCGCGTCGCCGGCTTCACTGCGCGGCGGAGGGCCGCCAAGCGCGCAGTGACGACACCCCGCTCCGCGAGCATAGAGCTGCTCGACTTTGCCCGCACCGGCCCGGTGGCGCTTCTCTTTGGGCGTGAAGACAAGGGACTTCCAAACGAAATTCTCGACCGCGCTCACG
>DASWBC010000056.1:0-2527 GCA_036390815.1 Gemmatimonadaceae bacterium | reverse complement strand
TGCCCTGGGACGGCGACAGCTCGTCGTCGAACACGATCAGCGACGCGTTCTTGTCGTCGATGACCATGCGCAGCTCTTCGACCTTTCCCTTCCCCAGGTACGTCGCGGGGTTGGGTTTGTCGATCTGCTGCGTCACTTCTCCGACTACGAGGCCACCCGCTGTGTCGACGAGCCTTTCCAGCTCCTCGAGGTGCTCGCCCATCTGGTGCTTTGCGTTCGATCCTTTGCGGGGCGCGCCTACTAGAATCGCTCTCTCTACCGGCGCGGTCAGCTCGATAATGTCTTTTGAGATCTGATTCGTCCTCTGCCAATGCCAGCAAGCAAGTTAATCACTTGCCAGACCGCCTCAGCCTCTCCCGCTACTCCGCCCTTCAGCGTTTACCATCCCCGCGACGATGCTATCCAGCCTGCTTTTCGCCTGCCAGCCAAGCTTGTGTTTCGCTTTGTCTGGATTGGCCGATCCTCGCCGGATATCCGCGGGCCGGAACAGCGCCTGATCGCTCCTGACGTGATCTTGCGAGTCGAGACCCACGCACTTGAACGTTGCATCCACGAACTCGGCCAGTGTCCGCGTTTCTCCAGTCGCCACCACGTAATCGTCAGCGACATCCTGCTGTAACATCAGCCACATCGCCTCGACGTACTCGGGCGCCCAGCCCCAGTCTCTCGCCACGTCCATATTGCCGAGGACGAGGGTCTCCCCACTTCCGTCGGCAATCCGGCACGCAGCCGCGACAATTTTCCGCGTCACGTATCGCTCGGGCCGTAGTGGAGACTCGTGATTGAACAGTATTCCGGTGCAGGCGTAGAGCTGGTACGCTTCACGATAGTTCGTCACTTGCCAGTACGCCGCCGCTTTCGCCACCGCGTATGGACTCCTCGGCGCAAATCGCATCTCTTCCGTCGCCGGCACGCCGTTGGTATCACCGAAGACTTCGCCAGAGCCCGCGCTGTAAAAGCGCACCGGCAACCCGCTGAAGCGAATGGCCTCGAGCAGATTGAGCGTCCCCGTCGCCACGCTCTCGAGCGTCTCCACAGGTTGGTCGAACGATAGTCCGACCGAACTTTGCCCCGACAGATTGTAGACTTCGGCCGGGCGCACGCGGAGCAGCACTTGAAGCACGCTTCGAAAATCCGTGGCGGACATCGACCACACCTTCACCTGCTCACGGATGCCCAGACGCGTAAGATTCGAGAAACTCGATAGCTGCGCGTCGCGCGAGGTACCGTGCACCTCGTACCCGCGATCGAGCAGGAACTTCGACAAATACGCGCCGTCCTGCCCTGATACTCCGACGATGAGAGCCGTCCGCTTCCCGTCTGCGGACGGCCCGGGCGAAGTGCTTTTCAGTTCGATTCCTACCTCGAGTTCTGCGCCCCGCCGAACGCGGAGAAGCGACCGGTACTGCTGTAAGGTACCGTGAAATTCCCGGCCGGTGTAGCCACCGTCACGTCGCCGCTGACCGTATACGGGACGGAGCCGCTGTTCATCATCTGCCGGCCCGCAGCGCCAATTCCTGCATACGTGAAGTCGATCGGAATACGCACGGCTGTGGAGTCCTTGCTCTGCACGTTGAAGCGGGAATCGAGCACGCCGCTGCCGACCTCCGTGTTGTCACCCAACGCCACCCTGTAGCTGAGACGCGTGGCGTCGAGCCGGTACCCGTTCGGATTGTAGACGCTGAGATACGCGTCGAGCGATCCGCCGGTCAGGCCGAGTCCGCGCACCTTGAGGTCCTTGAAGTTGACTATCGGCTGCTGGAATCCGCCGCCGAGTCCGAGGGACGCGCATCCTGCGATCGCGAACACCGCCAGTGCCGCCGCTGCGAGTTTCGTTTTGCGCGCGCCGAGCCACGTGATCTTACTCATTTTCTTTCTCCTTGCGTTCGTCCGGCGAAGCTTTCGCCGGGCTTACATTGTTCGGTCCACTCCCACTTTTGTCACCCTGTGGTGACGGCGGCGTGGACACTTTTGCCTTCAGGTCAGCCCACCAAGCGAGGCGTTTCGCGACCTCCTTCTCGAATCCGAAGGGTCCAGGCTCGTAGAAGACGCTGCCGCGCAGCTCCTCGGGCAGGTACTCTTGCGGGATGTATGCCTCCGGCACCGAATGGGCGTACTCGTACCCCTTGTTGTACCCCAGGTCTTTCATTAGCGGGGTCGGTGCGTTGCGAATGTGCATTGGAACCTGCGCCGCCGGGCTCTCCCGGGCGGCTTCCATCGCGGCGCTGAGTCCGCGCATCGACGAGTTCGACTTGGGCGCCGTCGCGAGATAGATCACCATCTCGGCCAGGGGCAGGAACCCCTCCGGCGGCCCGAGCATGTGAAACGCATCGCGCGCGGCGACTGCCAGCTGCAGCGCCTGTGGATCGGCGAGCCCGATGTCTTCGGCGGCCATCGCGATCGAGCGGCGGAAGATCGTCATCGGATCCTCACCGCCTTCGATCATGCGCGCCATCCAATAAAGCGCGCCCTGCGGATCGCTCCCGCGCAACGACTTGTGGTACGCCGAGAGCATGTTGAAGTGGAC
>DASWBC010000055.1:0-2273 GCA_036390815.1 Gemmatimonadaceae bacterium | reverse complement strand
CCTCGAAATACGGCGCCCGCTCCACCCATTCGCCGCTGGGGAGCTGTTCCACCAGATTCTGCCCCGCGTGGTACGGATCCGGCTGGACGCGATGCTTGGTGGCGTCCTCCAATTCCCAGCCTGGATTGAGCGCGGCCTGGAGAGCCTCGACCGGGGCGGCATTCGCCAGATCTCGCTTGTTGTACTGGATCACGAACGGCATCTGGGTCAGGTCGTATCCGTATTCCGACATGTTGTCGTAAAGATTCTGCATTGACTCGAGGTTTGCTTCCATACGCTCGGCCTGGGAATCGCCGACGAACACGATGCCGTCGACGTTCTTGAGAATGAGCTTGCGGCTGGCGTTGTAGTAGACCTGGCCCGGGACCGTGTAGAGGTGGAACCTCGTCTTGAAGCCGCGGATAGTGCCGAGATCGACGGGAAGGAAATCGAAGAAGAGGGTCCGCTCCGTCTCGGTGGCGAGCGATATGAGCTTTCCTCTCGTTTCGGGCTTAACCTTGCCGTAGACGTGCTCGAGATTCGTGGTTTTGCCGCCAAGCCCGGGACCATAGTAAACGATCTTACAATTGATCTCGCGCGAGGCATAGTTGATCATCGACACGTCTAGCTCTTCCTCACCAGTTGAAGAGTTCGTCGATCTCGTCTTCGGCGCCGCGGAGCAGAGGCTCCTTGGGCGCGACGCCGTCGCGACCGCGTGAGAATACACGATCGACCAGCAAGGTCAACTCCTCGATCTCATCCTTCATCCTCAGGCGGACGAGCCCGACGGTGGTGCGTGAATCAAAGACTATTACCAGAAGCAGCCGCCGCGCGATGTCCGCGACGTAGATGGACTCCCTTTCGCCCTGATGAAACACGCTCGAGAAATCGTTTTCGCCGACGAGCCTGGCCAGCTGGTCGTTGGCGCTGTAGTCGGCGGCCGTTAGCGTCGCGAACGATGTCGTGTCCAGCCCGCGAGCTTCTCCGACGGTGGTCACGAGCTGTCCTGACCGATCGACCAGGAGCGCGCAGAGCGACTTGGTCTCGTCCAGAAAGCGCTGCAAGGATTCAGTAATCCCTGCGAAGTCCTCCTGAGTGAACGACCAGTTGGCCGTGCCGGCGGTCATCGTCCCCCGGTCACAGCGTCGACTCGAGCCGTCGCAGCATCTTCGCTCCGCGATCGCGGAGCATGGGGCGCGGCTCCCACGCCACGTACTCGCGAAGAAGCTGCGCGGTGTTCACCGTTGGCCGGGCCCGAAGGTAGCCCAGCGCGGCGACGCGTCGGAGGGTGTGGGGCGAGAACAGATTGCGGCGGTACTGGCGCTGCAGGCGGCTCCAGATCAGGGTCCCGGCGGCAATTCCGCCCAGAAACCCAACAGCGACGAAGCTCGCGCGTTGTTTGCTCATGACATTGCCCTCCTGGCGGTCAACGCCTGGGCAATGGTTACGCCATCCGCGTATTCGAGGTCGCCCCCGACCGGAAGTCCCCGTGCAATTCGGGAGACCGTCAGCGGATAGCGAGCCAGTTTGCGCTGAACGTACAGCGCAGTGGTCTCGCCCTCGATGCTCGGATTTGTGGCAATTATCACTTCACGGACGACTCCAGCAGACACTCTCGTCTCCAGCTGCGGTATGGTGAGGTCTTCGGGCCCGATGCCATCCAATGGCGACAGGCGACCTCCCAGGACGTGATAGACGCCCCGGAATTCGCCAGACCGCTCGATAGCCCCGATATCGGATGCTTCCTCTACTGCGCAGATGACTCCCGTATCCCTGCGCGCGTCACGGCAGATGGAACACAAATCTTCCTCTGTCAGATTGAAACACCGGGGACACGGCCGGACCTTCTCGGCCAGGGTCGTCAGCGCCGAGGCGAGGCGCTTGGACTGTTCGGGAGCCTGCTTCAGCAGGTGGTAGGTCAGTCGGAGCGCCGTCTTACGCCCAATCCCGGGCAGCTTCGACAGTTCGGCGGCCAGATCGTCAATCGCGCCCACGCTAAAAAGGCAGCTTGAATGGAAGGTTAAGCCCGCCAGTGAGCTTGCCCATTTCTCCTTTTGCCAGCTCCGCCGCCTTCTTTTGCGCCTCGTTGACAGCGACCAGAACGAGATCCTCGAGCATCTCGAGGTCCTTCGGGTCGGCGACGCTGGGATCGATCTTGACCCTGGTGATGGTTCCCTTCCCGTCGGCCTCGACCGTCACCATGCCGCCACCCGCTGCCGCGGTGACGGTCTGCTTTTCCAGCTCGGCCTGCATCTGCTGCATGCGCGCCTGCATCTGCTGCGCCTGCTCGAAGA
>DASWBC010000054.1:0-4630 GCA_036390815.1 Gemmatimonadaceae bacterium | reverse complement strand
GAAGATCGCGTCGTCGTTGAACGTTTTTCACGGCCGAGTGGTCGCGGTGACCGGCGGTTACATCGGAGACGCGCCGCCGTATCAGGGTCATGTCGCTGTTCTGGACGGCGCAAGCGGCCGGCTCCTGTATGTCTGGAATTCGCTTTGTAGCGATCGGCGCGAGCTGATCGATCCTTCTTCGTGCGGCGAAGCCATGTCGGCGATCTGGGGGCGAGCGGGCGCTGTGATCGACTCGGCTACGGGAGATATCTACTTCGCGACTGGGAACGGCCGCTGGGATGGCCGCACGAACTGGGGCGACGCCGCAATCGCGCTCGATTCGAATGCGACGAACATCGTCGATAACTACACTCCGACGAATACGGATGAACTGAGCTCGCGGGACGCGGATCTTGGCTCGACCTCTCCGGCACTGCTCGGCGCCGGTTTTGTCGCGCAGGGCGGCAAGGATGGAATGATCCGTCTTGTCGCATTTGGTCGGACGAGAGGAGCCGCACCCCGTCGCGGCGGCGAGACGCAGGTGGTGTCGACACCTTCCGGTACAGATCTGTTCACTGCACCGGCAGTATCACACGTCGGCGGGACTACATGGCTTTTCGCCGCCGACAATGGTGGGACCGCCGCGTGGACTCTCAGTGGGGGTCGACTCCAGGAGCGATGGAAAAACCGGAATGGGGGCACGAGTCCGGTGATCGCCGGCGGGCTTCTTTACGTGTACGATCCCGATGGCGGGCTTCGCGTCTACGAACCTGAGACTGGACGACTGATTACGAAACTGGACTGCGGAGGCGGTCACTGGAACAGCCCTATCGTCGTCGACGGAATGATCGCGCTTCCTGAAGGAAACTCGAATCAGCATCGCACTTCCGGGGTCCTCGACATTTGGCGCGTTCAATAAGTAAGGCAACTACGCTGCCGCCCGCTGCCCGCGGGTCGCCAAGCGCTATTTGCTAAAAGCCGATGGACGGATCTGTCCCCCGGTCGTTCGCGAAAAGCGGGCAGCGTCGAGCGGGTAGCAGGCGGCAGCGTAGTTAAAGAAAACCGCACAATTCCACGGGCCGCTCCTCTGTCGCCCGGCTTACCGCGTCAGCAACTTTTGCTGCGTGACCGATCTTCTGGCAACTCTCGAGCGTACCCTCGGCGACACCTACGTCTTCGAGCGAGAGATCGTCGGCGGCAGCATGAGCCGCGTGTTCGTGGCGATGGACAAGAACCTCGGCCGCGAGATCATCGTCAAGGTTCTCTCCGCCGATGTCGCCGCCGACCTGAGCGTGGACAGGTTTCGACGCGAGATCCAGCTCGCGGCCAAGCTGCAGCATCCGCACATCATCCCGCTGCTCTCTGCCGGTGAAATCGATGGTGCGCCCTACTTTACGATGCCATTCGTCGAGGGCGAGTCGCTTAGAGCAAAACTGTCGCGCGTCGGAGAACTTCCGATCGGCGAGGCGGTGCGGATCCTTCGCGAAGTCGCGAGCGCGCTGAGTTACGCCCACAAGCACGGTGTAGCGCATCGCGACATAAAGCCCGACAACGTCATGCTCAGCAACGAATTCGCGCTTGTCACCGACTTCGGCGTCGCGAAAGCGTTGAGCGATTCGAGCGTTGCGCCGGGAGCAGCAGTAACGCTCACAGGTGTGGGTGTGACACTGGGGACGCCCGCGTACATGGCGCCGGAGCAGGCGACCGCCGATCCGTCGATCGATCACCGCGCGGACATCTACTCGTTCGGCGTCATGGCGTACGAGATGCTGACCGGATCCCTCCCGTTCACAGGGCGTTCGATCCAGGCGACACTCGCTGCGCACGCGATCGAGGCACCGGAGCCGATCGAGCGTCGAAGATCGGGGATCCCGCGTCCTCTGGCAGCGTTGGTCATGCGCTGCCTCGAGAAGCGCCCGGCCGACAGGCCCCAGGACGCGGCCGAATTGGTTACCGCCCTCGATTCGATTCATGTCGGCCACGGACACTCGAGGCCAGCGTCGGCGACGCGGGGTCGCTCGATGAAAATCATCGGGGCAATCGCCATTGCTCTTGTCGTAGTGGGAGCGCTTTACACGGTGGCGACTGGTCGCGGCCTGGCGGGCGTCGGAGGCGGGGGCGGAGGTGCGGGCACGCAGCCGGTGAATCAACTCCGATCCGTCGCGGTGCTGCCACTCGCCAATGTCGGCGGCGATGCCAGCGACGAATACTTCAGCGACGGCATGACCGACGAGCTCGCCAACGCGCTGAGCAAGCTTCCCGGACTTCGCATCGCATCGCGGACATCGTCGTACGCGTTCAAGGGAAAAACCGGGACGGATGTCGGTGACATCGGCAAAAAGCTGCACGTGCAGGCGATCCTGGAGGGTACGGTCCGTCGATCCGGCGACAGACTGCGCGTCGGGGCGCAGCTGACCAATGTGAGAGACGGCCTGGCGATCTGGTCGGATACGTACGAACGGCGCACCAGCGACATCTTCACCGTGCAGGACGACATCGCCGGTGCGATAGCATCCGCGCTCAAGCTGAAGCTCGGTGACAACGCGGCTGAATTGTCGTCGACGTCGCACGGCACCGATAACCTGGAGGCGTACGATTCCTTCTTGCGCGGGCGCTACTTCTGGAATCGGCGCGGCCCCGCGAACCTACGCAGGGCGCTCGCGTATTTCGAGCAAAGCATCGCGAAGGATCCACGCTTTGCCCGGGCTTACGCCGGGATGGCGATCACCTACGCCATCATCCCCGAGTACAGCGATTCGGCTCCGGCGGATGCGCTGACGAGGGCGCGTGCCGCGGCGACAAAGGCCCTGGCGCTGGATAGCACTCTCGCCGAGGCTCATACCGCGCTCGGACTTGCGGCATTGCACACGTGGGAATTTCAGACCGCTGAAGCCGAGTACAAAAAGGCCATCGCGCTCGACCCCCAGTATCCGACGGGCCATCAGTGGTACGGTGAGTTGCTCGCGCACACCGCGCGGCTCGATTCGAGCCTCGCCGAGGTTCGGCGCGCGCAGTCACTCGACCCGCTCGCGCCAATTCCGTATGTCGCGTTGGCTTACGCGCTGAGCATCGCCGGTCGTTACGGAGAAGCCCTCGAGCAAATCGCGAAGGCCGAGGAGCTCGCGCCGGGGCTCGGTCTGACCCGGGAATTGCTCGCCGAGATTCATCTGCAAATGGGCCAGACGGGGAAGGCGATCTCGGAGCTCGAAGAGGCGGCTCGAATCAATCGCGAAACGCTGTTGACGAAGGGCAAGCTTTGTCATGCCTATGGCCTGGCGGGCCGGACAGCTGACGCGAGACTGCTGCTAAAGGAAATCGAAGCCCGCGAAGGGGAGCGGGAATCGCGGGTGCCTCTCGCGGTCTGCCACATCGGGTTGGGCGAGCGCGCGGCGGCGCTCGACGCGATGGACGCCGCGGTGAAGAATCGCGAGATCTCTCTGTTGACGTCGTTCTCGCCGCTGGTGGACAGAGTCTGGGATCCGCTGCGGAGCGATCCGCGATGGGACGGGATAATTCGGGCGATGGGCCTCGGAGCGTACATCGGTGGGGAGCGCAAACCCTAACTGCAACTGAAAGGGGGTCTTGGAACTGAAAACTGCAACTGAACGGGGTAGGAGGTGTCGGAACTGCAACTGCACTGAACGGGGTGGGAGGTGTCAGAGGAGCGTAGGTGCCAGGTACCGGGTCACTACGCCCAGACTTCACCGTCACCATTCAGGGTACAAGCAACTGCCTGTGCCCTGAATGCCACCTAGTGAAGTCCGGGCGTCGTGACCCGGTACCTGGCACCTATGCTTCTCTGACACCTCCTACCCCGTTCAGTTCGCAGTTTTCAGCCTTCAGTTCCGCACCGCGCTGAGCTTCCGCCCACGCGGACACTAGATTATCGAGGACCCTTATCCTTAAAGTCCATCCATGGCTAAGACATCGGCGCGTCGCAAATCCTCGAGCAAGTCGAAAAAGTCGAGAAAGTCAACGAAGAAATCCGCAAGAAAGTCAACGAAGAAATCAGCAAGAAAGGCAGCCAGCAGATCGAGCAAGTCGACCGGACAGCCGAGCCCGCTCGCGCTCCTGTTCCCCGATCTTGAATCGGAGCTCGCGACGACCCGACGCATGCTCGACCGCGTCCCCAATGGCAATAACGATTGGCGTCCGCACGCCAAGTCGCGCACACTCGGCGAGCTCGCCACGCACCTCGCGCAACTGCCCGGTTTCGGGCTTATGATGGCGACGCGCAATGAGTTCGACGGCCTGGCGCCGCGCCCACCGCAACCGGCGCTCACCACCAATTCCGACCGGGTCAGGGCGTTCGAAGAGTTGAGCGCGCAGTTGCGCGCGGTACTTCAGAAGATGACGTGGGATCAGGCGAATGCCCCGTGGAAGCTGCGACTGGGGGACAAAGTCGTGATGAACGTGCCGCGAACGCAGGTCCTCCGCACCGTGTTCATTACGCACTCGGCGCATCACCGCGCGCAGCTCGGCGTCTATCTTCGAATGCTGGAGACGCCGGTGCCGTGGAGTTATGGCAGATCAGCGGATGAGGAACCGCCGGGCATCCCTTAGCAATCCCTCGCGCAGAGACGCACCCTGAGGCCGGGCGCTGATTAGCCAGCGAGACCCGGCCTATCGCGTCAAGGCGAATCGATCAGAT
>DASWBC010000053.1:0-4435 GCA_036390815.1 Gemmatimonadaceae bacterium | reverse complement strand
GTGGCGGCGCGATCGACGACGAGAGCGACAGCCGCCGCGTGAGATCTTCCAGCGTGTCACGATAACGCCCGAGTATCACGTGGCTCGCCCGGCGCGCCGTCGCGACCGTGATCTCCGGCGTGACGTACGGATTCCCGTCGCGATCCCCGCCGACCCACGTTCCAAACCGCAGCGGAACCGAGAGCCTGAACGCGTCGGCCGAACGGGCGAATTCGTCCTCGAACGCAAGCGCGAGCGTCGAGTGCACGTACGCGTCCGCCTCGAGAAGTCGCGTTTCCAGGTACCAGAGCGCCGAGCTCACTTCGTCGAGAACGGTGGGGCGGTCCTGCCGGACCTCGCTCGTCAGCCAGAGCAGCTCCACTTCCCCCTCTAGCGACTGCTCGATTAGCCTGACCTCGTCCGGCGGCGCGGATTCCCGGGCGAGAAGACCGTCGGCGACCCGCGCCTGGAGACCGAGCAGAGTGCGGCGTGTGGACTCGGTAGGGTGCGCGGTCAGCACGGGGCGGATATCCAGGTTGAGCATCGCCCGCTCGATTGCCTCGGCGCTCGCGCCCAGGTTGCGGAGCTCGCGCATTGTCCAGTGCGCCGATGCGGGCTGGGGATCGGTGACGCCCTTGCCCAGATACGAATTGCGGCGCCGGACCCGGTGCGTTTGTTCGGCGGTGTTGATCAGCAGAAAAAAGAGCGTGAATGCGCGCGCCGCCATCGCGCATTGCGCCACATTGAATCCGTCGATCACCTTGAGCAGCTGGTCGAGGGAAGGCGCGTCTGCCTCGTCGTGCCGCCGGGCCCGCGTCGCTACGCGGAGCCGCTCGACGATCGTGAACGCCTCGTCACCCTCGAGGCGCCGGATGACCCGCCCGAGCGCGCCGGCAAGCCACCGAACATCGTCGTGGAGTGGGAGGTCTGCTTTACGAGTTGGCGCCGAAAGGGCAAGGCTATCCATCGAGCGATCAATCTACCCGATTTTGGACCCGCGCCGAAATGATAGGAAATCGTCAGCCCGTGAAACGAAAGCGGCATGGCAAATTGCCCCGGACCGGCTATGATGGCAGTGCCCGCGCTCCAAGCCCTGCCGTTGCCGGCCTGCCCTCCCGGCCTGCCAGGCAACCCGATCCAAATCGGATACCAGGCCCGCCGGTGAATCGTCCTGTATTAGCAGTGGACTGTCCCGCTACGCTCGCCCCAAGGCTCAATAAATGAAGATTCCCCATAGCCGACCGATTCTCCTCTCTTTCGGATTGGCATCGACCGCGCTCGTCATGTGCGCCCTCCTTCTGATGGAGTGGCGAGATGGAACCGCGGCAGTCGAGTCATTCGAGTGGGTGAGTCACACGCTTGAAACCCAACGCGAGCTTGCCACAGTCGAAGCGCGGATGAGCGAGGCAGAGTCCGGGGAGAGGGGATACCTCCTGACTGGCCAGCCTGGTTTCCTTGCCCCGTATTCGGCTGCAACGAACGAGATCCGCACCCGCCTCCTGAATCTGCGGCGTCTGCTGGCGGACAATCCGGGGCAGCTGCGGCGCCTTTTGATAATCGACTCCCTTTCGCGCGGCAAACTGACCGAGCTCGACTCGACGATCAGACTGGAGCGCGCAGGCAAGCATGACTTGGCTGTGACTATCGTAAAAACCACTCACAGCGACAGAGTGATGACCTCGATCCGGTCGGGTCTCCAGTCGATGACTGCCGACGAGGCGAGTCTTCTGCGGGAACGGCAACAGTCGCTCGTAGCGGAGCTGCACCGCGGGGACATGATCTCTCTGGGTCTCGCCGTGGCACTCGCCGTGATGCTGATCGCGCTCCTGGTCATTGCGCGAGGCGCCGAACACTACCGGAATCTCGTGACTTTGTGCGCGTGGACGAGATCGGTCGAATACGAGGGCGAATGGATAAGCTTCGAGGAGTACTTGCGCCGGAAGTTCGACATCTCGTCGACGCACGGGATTTCACCGGAAGCTCTGTCGCAAATCCAGGTGGGACTCGAGGAGCCGCAGAAGGGTTAGGCCTCACGGGCGTCGCTCGGTGCTGGTCCTCGGGTTGATTTGAACTGAAGACTACCGGCCGGGGGCTGTCGGCGTGCCGGCCATGGGCCGCGGGCCTTCGAACTTCCTATAGTAGCGCAGATCATTTCGCTGATCGAAACACACCAAGGGTTACTTGAGGCGGCGCGCCAATCCTGCCAGGTAATCCGCCGCTTGAGCGATGGGCTTGGCACCCGTGAGCGCGGCCCGATCCAGAGCTGGAATCCTCGGCTCGCTGTTGACGTTTCGAATCCCCAGTCGCTTGCGAAGCTCGTCACGGAAGGCGCGCGCCGGCCGGTAAAATCTCTCCTTGTATGCCCGCCACGTGCGCAGGTTGTGCTCCACCAGCTCAGCGCTCTGCTCGTCCAGCACCTCGTCGCGCTCCGCTTCCGTGTCTGCGCTGAGCGGCTTGGCACCGGCGAGGGTGGCGACGAACTCGCGATCGGTGACGGCCTCGAATGATTTCATCTCTTTCGCGAGCTGCAGAACCTCTTCGCGCAGCTCCGCGGGCGGCAGCTCCTTGAGCTGTTCGACGAGAGGATCAGTCGAAGGTGCTTTAGTGGCACCCTTCGCGGCCGTCGGTGACTCGAAGCCGGTGAAGCTCGGGCCGCTGTAAAGGAACCAGAGGAATTCCGCGATTGTCGTCACCACGTAGCAGGCAGCGCCAACGATGACGAAGCGCAGGACCGGCGGGGACGACCTGAGTATCCCGTGTCCGTGCCAGAGGATGTTGAGCGCCGAGATCGTCACGCAGCCGGCAATCTTCGCGGGGTGGAGAAGTTGGGTCTGCTTCCACGCGCGTGGGACCGAGCGGCGCCACTTCCTGGGCTGGATGGAAATCTTCACTCTCAAGTGACTGTTCTCTCGCGACCACAGTCACGCCTTTTTGACGATTCTTTGTTGAAACAAAAGATCGTCAGCTGTCCGCTCCCGATCGGAGTGACTTCGCCATGATGTGGTCGTCGCCGACCTGATCCCCGAAGTAGAAGGGAGCCGAGCCGACGACCGAGAATCCCATCCGCGCGTAGAACCCGACCGCCCAGGGCGCTTCCTTCCAGACCTGGAGCCAGACCACATCGCCGCCGCGGTTCTTCGCATCGTCGAAGCATTTGCCCATCAGCGCGGCGCCGACTCCCCGCCCCTGGGCCGTGCCGTCGACGTAAAAGCGGACGATCTCGAACGCGCGCTCCCCGTCAACGCCTGACGGAGGTTCGGGACTCGAGCGCAGATACGCGTACGCGATCGCGCTTCCCTTGGGATCTTCCGCTATCAGCATGGTGACACCGGCGTCGGCGATCGCCTGACGCACGCCGTCGACCGAAAAAGACCTCGACAGATAGCGGCTCAGCTCCGGCTCTGGATGGGTTTCTCCGTACGATTCCGCGAACAGTCGTGCGCCGAGCGAGGCCATCTTCTCAGCATCATCGAGAGTGGCGCGGCGGATCGAAAAAGAGTGCATCGTGTGCGTTGAAGGGGGAAAATCAGCAGCGAGAAGAGTAAGGTCGGGGTCTGTGGCCCGCTGTTGTCCTTATCACGCAAAAGGCCGCCGCAGTGTGGACTGGGCGGCCTCTGCCGAAATCTTCGCCGCGAAAACTCGCGGCTTAGCCGGATCTATCCTTTGACTTCAGGAAGATCGAGCCCCGAGCCACCGCACTCGCACGCGCACCGCGCGGTTGTCCGCCAGCAAAATGGTGCGCCCCGATGCATCGAAATTGAATGCTACCGGAGGAACAGTAGCGATCGCAGTGAAGGTTAGGGGAGCTCCGTTGGCGACCTTAGCGGTCACCGTCTGAGTCCCGACGGTCGAGCCGAGCACCCAGGCGATCGCGGCCCGGCCCTTGGAATCGGTGATGGCCGAGGCGGCAGTGGCGGAATCCGGCGTACCGCCCGACAGGAACCCGCCGCCGGAAGCTATCGCGAAATCCACTCTCACATTGGGAGCGGGATCGCCGTTGGCGGCAGTCACGAGTATCATTAGGTTCTTCGCAAGAGTGTCTCCGGCGGCGGCCGTTTGGTTATTGCCTGAGTCGATTGCGAAGTTCGGCATGACGGCCGTGGCGGCAAAGGTTCCGGATAGCGTCGGCAGTCCGGCAGCGTTCGCTGCAACTGATTGTGGCCCCACCGAATTTCCGAGGCTCCAAGTGACCGTGGACTCTCCGTAGCCGTCGGTCGTTACCGTATCACGAGAGAGCGTCCCGCCGCCCGATGTCACGGCCCAGGCCACTGGGGTCCCGACGATGGGGAGACCATTCGCGTCAGTAATCGCTACCGTGAGCGACTTGTCCAGTTCGGCGGTCACGAACCCGGTCTGACCGTTGCCGGCGGTGACGGCGAGAGCCTTGGGCACCGGAGTCACGAAGGTTCCTACGCCATTATCACTTCCGCATGCGGTCACCCCCGCGAGCACCAAG
>DASWBC010000052.1:0-1707 GCA_036390815.1 Gemmatimonadaceae bacterium | reverse complement strand
AGGCGACCCCGGCGCAGCGGCTGGCGTTGCTTCAGGAGCTCGATCGAGAACAGCACGACTACTCGGAGAAGCAACGCGCGGAGGGGAGAAAGAAGTCGGACGCGTTTATCAATGGCACTGAGCAGCAAAATGCGCCTGAGGCCAAGATCAATCCGGCGACCCAGATCGCGAGCGAGCCTCAGAGCAAATATTTCCGCATGATGAAGGAGCTCACGCTCCTTGGTTATTTCACCTCGGAGATCGGGGCGACACAGGCGCTTCGTTACGTGGAATCGCCGGGGCGCTACGACCCGTGCGTGCCTTACAAGCCCGGCGACAGGGATTGGGCATCGCACGCCTGAACGAGAGACGCGGCGGAATTCCTACCCGGTGGACTTCGACCCAAGCGATCGAAGGTCGAGCCATTTTGCCACCGGGCCGACCGTCGCCAGCGCCAGAATCGCCGGGGCGGCATTGAACGCCGTCGGCAGCGGCCATCCCTTGTCGGACCCGAACCGGATCAGGGTTTCCATCAACGCTATCAAGACCGCCACAACGATCTGATGCTGCCGCCCGCGCACTACAGTGCGCGGGTCGGTGATCATGAAGAAAACGAACAACTGATACATCGGCCCGGTGATCGGGGCAATCTCCGGCAGCACCGGCATGCCGAGCGCAGCCGCGCGCACGCTGTTCAGCAGCAGGAAGCTCGCGACGTAAGTGAGCGTGATGTGGATGACGCCAACGCGTGCTGCGATGATCAGTCCAAAGGCCCAGATGACCAGGTTCGTCGTGAGATCGTTGCCGAACTGGTGGCTGAGAACGGAGACGCGGTCCGGCGCGGCCAGCAGCAGCGCGCTGATCGCGAAGTTCGTCGGATTCCACAAATGATTGCCGCGATAGCGTAGGACGTACTTGGACGAGATCGCGAGGAATCCGCCTAAGACGAACGGCCACAGTGCACCGCCCTGCGGCTTGATGAGCAGCGTGAGGCTGATGCCGCTGATGTAGGCGCTCAGAAGATTGACGACTTTGCCGCGGTCGAACCAGGAGAGCAAAGCCTCGGTCGCCAGGCACACACCCAGCGCCAGCACCAGCCGGTCGTAGCTGCCGAGCATGTGGTAGCGTAGCTGCGCCGCCACCAGCACCAGCGTGATGAGAAACGCGATGAGATACCGCGGATCGATCTTGCTCGCGCGGTCCCAGGAGCGCTCGAGCGCATTTCGCTCCGCGGCGGCGCGTGTCGCGTCGCTCATGGCTTCAGCGCTCGGTCTCGGGGACCGTGACGACGACGCCTAGACATGGTTGGCGCGCCGAACGCGGGTGATGTAACATCGCTCGGCTATGCAACGTCAGTGGCGACGCCAAGGAGGCGCTATGCGGCTGTCCGGACGGCCAGTCTGTCATGCCGTGGTTTTGCTGATTTCCACGGTGGGGATGTGTGGGGCTCAGATTACTCACCCCAGAACACCGGTGGTTCTCTCGACCGATGTCGGCAACGAGATCGACGACCAGTGGGCCATCACCTATTTGCTTCTCCAACCCCGGTTCGAGGTGCTTGGCGTGATGTCGGCACACGCTCCAACGCTCAGTGCACCCGCCGGTCACACGTCTTACCGCATCCTCGTAGATGTGGTCGAGAATCGTCTGGCGATGAGTACGCACCCGCCGCTCGTCGAAGGAGGGAGTCTTCCCTTGCAGAACGCAAAGACGCCACGCATGAGTCCG
>DASWBC010000051.1:0-10009 GCA_036390815.1 Gemmatimonadaceae bacterium | reverse complement strand
ACGGCGAGAGAGATCGTCGCCGATTTTGCCGGTGAGCGCCTGGACTACTGGGTGACGGGCTTTGGAACCGGCGGGACGCTCAAAGGAGTCGGGCGCGTGCTCGCGAAGGAACGGCCCGAGGTGAAGGTAGTAGTCTCCGAGCCGGCCGATGCGCCGATGCTCAAGAGTGCCATGCCGCAGGAGCGGGAGTCCGACGGCTCACCAAAATCGCGGCACCCGGCGTGGAAGCCACATCCGATCCAGGGCTGGAGCCCCGACTTTATCCCGAAGCTCACGGGCGATGCCGTGGACATGGGTATCGTCGATCAGGTCATCACGATTCCGGGACCCGTGGCGATGCAGTGGAGCAGGCAGCTCGCGCAGAGCGAAGGAATCTTCGTCGGCACATCCTCCGGTGCTACGTTCGCTGCCGCACTCGAAGTCTGCAAAGGCGCGCCGAAGGGGACCACCGTTCTCTGCATGCTCCCCGACACCGGCGAGCGCTATCTCAGTACTCCGTTGTTCGGTGACATCCTGGCGGAGATGAACGCGGATGAGCTCGCGATTTCCAGCATGACCTGACCTCATTCGATTTACCGGCTTAGCTGGGCCGAAATCGGGTAGATTGAGACCCAATGGGAGGTTGTCGGCCAGTAGGGTCGGCCTCCCCCATTTCGACGTAGGCAAAGGACCGGGCACCTCGTGGCTAAGCAAAAAATCCTGATCGTGGACGACAAGATAGTCGTTGCCAGAGAGCTCGAGACGCGGCTAACGAAGCTCGGGTACGAGGTGACTGGCATCGCCTCGTCCGGGGATGAGGCCAACGCGATGACGGCTCAGGCGGCGCCGGATCTGATGTTGATGGACATCAAGCTGCGCGGCGAAATGAACAGCGTTGGAACCGGTGAGCGTCGCAGGTACGGGAAGATCCCGGTCGTCTTCATGATCGCTGAGACGGACGAAGCAAACCTGCCCGCCGCCAGCGTGAACGATCCTTATGATTACGCTGTCAAGACCGGCACGGATCGGGAGCTGCGCGCCATCATCGAGCTTGCTCTCCGCAAGCAGGGAGCCGCGAACGCTGTCCACGAAATCGAAGACCATTTCTTTTCCGTCTCGGTTGACATGCTCTGCCATCTCGACTTCGATGGACACTTCAAGCGGCTCAATCCAGCGTGGGAGCGGACACTTGGCTTCACCGTCGAGGAGCTGATGGCGCGGCCATTCATCGAGTTCGTCCATCCGGACGATCGCGAGCGCACGCTGAAGCAGAACGCCCTCGTCAGAGGTGGCGGCAAAGCGCTCGCATTCGAGAATCGCTATCTCTGCAAGGATGGCTCGTTTCGATGGTTTCACTGGAATGCGGCGTCGGATTCAGCCGATCGCGTCATCTACTCGATGGCGCGTGACATCACCGCAGCCAAACAGGCGGAGGAAGAGCGGGAAAAGCTGGTGCGGCAGCTGCAGGCCGCGCTGGCCGAGCTGAATACCCTGCGCGAGATACTGCCGATCTGTTCGTATTGCAGGAAGATCCGTGACGACGAGAACCACTGGCACACCGTCGAGAACTACATTTCGCGGCACACGTCAACCCAGTTCAGCCACAGCATCTGTCCGAGTTGCATGGCGACGGAGTTCGAGTCGCAGGCTCGATAACTGAAACGCAAGCAGCGGGGCAGCGCGATTTTTTTCCCTCCAGACGAGACCGCGCGCGGACCGTTACGCCAGTTTCATCTGCCGGAGCAGCGCGCGGAATCTGGGATGGGTGTGGAGGCGTGTTAAGAGGAACGAGCCCTTGATGCTGTATGCGGGCCCCGTTCGTTCCGCGACAGCACGCTCGAGCCAGTCCATTGCCCGGTCGAAGTCGCCGAGACCGGTGTAGACATACGCGATGTGATACGGCGAGACGAATCCGACACGCGCCCGCCCTTCGAGCTCCCCCAAAATCTCGCGCGCCTTCACAGTGTTGCCCGCCATCGCATGAGCCTCTCCCAGTTGGCCCAGCCACATCGTGTTGCCGGGTGAGATCGCAACCGCTTCTTCCAATTCCACCAGCCCTTCATCCTTCTTTCCGCTCAGGAAGTAGGCCCAGCCCAGCGTGGCGCGCGCGCGATCATAACCCGGCTCGAGCTCCACAGCATCTCTTGCTTCAACCGCAGCCTGGTCGTACCGTCCGGCGCGCAGGAGCGCCGTCACCATATCCATCCGATGAGCGAGCGGATCCAGCTCTTGCGCACGACGCTGCAGCGCGATTGCCTCATCGTGGCGCCCGAGCCCAGCGCACAGCCGGCCATACAGATCAAAGGTATCGTCGTCGCTCGGGCTCAGCTCCAACGCCCGCTTAAACCCCTGCTCTGCGCCCGACCAATCAAAGTCGCGCACCATCTTTATGTGAGCCGCTGTGCAGTGGGCCGCGGCCAGATCCGGATCGAGTCTCAGTGCGTTCGCAGCGGCTTCCGCCGCACGCTCGTTCAAAACGTCGGGTGCCGTTACGCCGCTCTCGGCCAGCTCCGTATACGCCATCGCGAGGTTCGCCCAGGCGCGTGCGAACGAGGGGTCACGTGCGAGCGCACGATCGAAGCAATCGATCGCCTGCGCGTAGCCCTCTGTGGTGTACTTGATGAACCACTGCCGACCCTTCAGAAAGAGCTTGTATGCCTGGAGATCATTCGTCGGCTCCCTTCGCACGCGAATGTCTTCATCCGGCGATAACTCGGCCTTGAGGGCGGTAGCTATCTGAAGTGCGACATCCGTCTGGATCGAGAAGATGTCCGTGAGTTGTCTGTCATACGTCTCGGCCCACAGATACCTGTCGGTTTCCACATCGATCAAATTTGCCACGATGCGCACGCGATCACCCACATGCCGAATGCTTCCGTCGAGAAGTGTCGCGGCGCCGAGTGTCGCCCCGATGTCCTTCAAGCTGTGCTGTCGCTGCTTGAACCGCATCACTGATGTGCGTGAGATCACCTTCACAGCGCGGATCTTTGACAGATGCGCAATCACATCCTCTGTAATCCCATCCGCGAAATACTCGTTCTCAGGCTCCGCACTGAGATTGAGGAACGGCAGCACCGCAACCGACCGTGCTCGAGCGCGCGCCGGCGGAATCACGGCGGGCTGTGGCCTCGCCGGCGCGTCGCGTAATTGTTTCGCCAACGCCGCCACTTCCCGATCCGGATCGAGGTCGAGATCCGCACGCCTGCGACGCGCATGTTCGCTCGCATATTGAATCGCGCCGGCCCGGTCGCCCGCTGCGTCGAGCGCGCGCATCAATCCCTGCGCATACACGCCCGAGTGTGGATCGGCCGCCACCAACCGCCGGCACGTGCCCACTCGCCCATGCACATCACCGGATTTGTTCTGACGTTCGGCGAGCGCGAGCAGGGCGCCTATGTACGCGTGGGTGAGCTCGCTTCTACGCTCGTCGAGCCAGTAACCGAAATCGGTTGAATCGTCCAGATGAAATCCATCCAGCAGCTGGCCGGCGTAGAGCTGCACGACGTTCTCGGATGCGTTGACCGCGATCGCGGTCCGCAGCTCGTGCAAATCGCAATTCAACCGGGATGGGTTCAACAGAAGTCCGTCGCCCGTTGACGCGATCGCGCCTTCGCCGAGTGCGGCGCGCAGTACGTGGATTGCGAGGTTGAGCAGGCGACGCGCGCCGGCGGTGTCGCGCTCGGGCCAGAGCAGGGCCATCGCCCGATCGCGGGAGAGCGCCTGCGGCCAGGCGGCGATGATGAGCGTCAACAGCGCGATGCGGTGACGCTGCACCGGTGGGCCGCTGAGGGGAGCATCTCCGGAGCGCAGGGACGCGCCCCCGAGCAGTTGGACCGTGATCATCGTGTGTCGTCCGCCGCTAATTCCTGGCTAACTCCGAGTGCAAGGAGCAGTTAATCGCCCGCCTTCATCTTACGCGCGTACAACATAACCCACACTACACGCGAGGGCACAATGAAACAAACAGCAAGACTGCTCGGCGGGATCGCACTGCTGGTCGGATGCAGTAGCGAGCCGATCACCACCGAGAGCACCGCCCACTTTGTGGCGCAGGCTTCGGCGAGCCAGTCGTTCGGGGCAGCCGTGAACAAGGATCTAGCTACGCTCCGCCAGGTGACAGCGCCATTCCACGACTTCGAGACTGCGTCGCAGGCCGGATGGTCTGCTCCCATCACGGCGTGCATGACGGATCCGGGCGGTGCCGGCGGGATGGGCTTCCACTACGGCAACGTCGGACTCATCGACGGGTCCGCGAGTGTCGACAAGCCGCAGCTGTTGCTCTATGAGCCCGAACAGAACGGCCGACTGCGCCTGGTGGCCGTGGAATACATCATCCCATACACCTTCGTACCACGCAGCGCTGAGGCGCCGGTCCTGTTCAACCAGAAGTTCCAGCAGGTCGACGCGTTTCAGCTCTGGGGCCTCCACGCCTGGGTATGGAAGGAAAACCCGAGTGGAATGTTCGCCAGTTGGAACCCAAATGTTACGTGCGAACACACCACCGCCGTGTCCACGATGGTCCACTAATCGAACTCGACTTGACCGGAGAACGCCAATGCCGAAATACATCATCGAGCGCGAGATCCCGAACGCGGCGGCCTTGTCTGCCGCGGACTTGAAGGCAATCGCGCAGCGGTCCTGCGCCGCGCTGCAGCAACTCGGTCCCAGCATTCAGTGGGTGCAGAGCTTCGTGACCGAGGACAAGATCACGTGTCTGTACATCGCCCCGAACACCGACATAGTCCGTGAGCACGCCAGGCTCGGAGGATTCCCGGTGGATCGCGTGCTCGAAGTGGCGACGATCATCGATCCGACGACAGCGGAGTTGAACGAGCTTGCGGCTACGGCCGCATAGCGACGGCGCTCGATTCCGTAGGTACAATGCCCGGTGCTGCGATGTCGGCAGCACCGGGCATTGTGCGATGAGGTACTTGTCTGGTTGGCCCCGTTAGTTCAGCTGTAGTGTAGTTGGATCGCGGTAGTCGCAGCCGGCATCAAAAAAAAAGCTCGCAACACCGTTTCCAACTATATACTTTGGGAGTCCAACTATTACGACCCAAAGATTCCTTTGGAGGAGCGGTCCAGTCCGCTCCTGTAGTCTGTCACGGGCAATGGCGACGAGTCGCCGCAGGTTCGAAGGAGCCGAGTGTGGGGCTGGGTAAATATCTGAGGACCGGACTGATCGGCGCTTTCGCCCTGATCCTGGCTGGTGGGCGCTTCATTCCCGAAGCGGATATGCATGGCTCGACCTTGTTTGGGCCGTCCACACTTATGGCTGGGACGCGCTCCGCGGTCCCAGTCGATGAGACAGCGAAGAACGGCCTGCTGGCCAAGAGCAGCGCCGCGCTTCGCGCGTTCGCGGGGGCGGTGCGCCCGCTAAGTCATCCAATGGCGCTCGAGTCCGCGTTTCGCAGTTACTTCGCTTTCGAAGCGGCGCATCCCGACGAGGTGAGGAAGCCGCTGTTGTACTTTGTCGACTACGGGCTGCCGAGCACCGAGCCGCGCGGCTACATCTTCGACATGCGGGCGCTGACGATTCTCGAAGGCCCATTCGCTGTCGCCCACGGTCGTGGATCGTCGCGGACACAATATGGTATCCCGACCCGCTTCTCGAATGCGCCGGGAAGCGCCGCGACCTCGCTCGGGCTCTACCTCGCGGAGAACATTTACGAGTTCCATGGCCACACTGGTGGGCGGTCTTACAGCTCCGTTGGACTGCGCTTGAAAGGTGTGTCCGGAAACTTCAACGACAACGCGCTCGCGAGGGGTGTTGTCGCTCACGGCGCGCCGTATGTGACGGCGGTCAGGGCTGGACGGAGTGAGGGTGGTCCCGCGATGGAACAGGCGCGCGCTCAGCGCGTACTTCCGGAGCTCGCAGATGGCGGCATGGTGTTTCTCTTCGCGCCGAACCAGGAATGGATGGCGGTCACGGCGAATTAGGAGATCGTCGCCGCTGCGCCTGGGCGGAGGGCGACCCGCTGATGCGCGCGTATCATGACGAGGAATGGGGTGTCCCCGAGCGCGACTCCCGCATGCTCTGGGAAATGTTGATGCTGGAAGGATTCCAGGCCGGCCTGGCCTGGATCATCGTCCTCCGAAAACGGGAAGCCTTCCGCAAAGCCTTCGCCGGCTTCGACCCGAAGAAGGTCGCTCGATTCAGCGAGACGAAAGTCGAGCGCCTGATGTCCGACACCGAAATCATCCGCGCGCGGGCCAAGATCGAAGCCACGATCCTGGGCGCTCAGATCTTCCGCGAGATGGAGGACAAGGGCGAGAGCTTCGGTGATTTCTGCTGGTCCTTCACCGGCGGCAAGGTGGTGAAGGGCGACGGCCGCACCGCGATCGCAACGTCGCCACTGTCCGAGGAAATCTCCAGGGAGATGAAGCGCCGTGGCTTCAAGTTCGTGGGCCCGACGATCGTCTATGCCTGGATGCAGGCAGTCGGCATCGTCAACGACCACTCCAGCAGCTGCTTCCGGCGCGCTCAGGTCAGCGAAAACCAATCCGAGCAGCAAACCGTGTAAGAGGCTGCAACATCCTTTATTAGCTAGCCGAGCCGACGAGCACGATTGCAAAACCGTCGTAGCCTTTGCTACCCACCGTTTGAATGGCAGTCCCGCTGGCGCCTGATTCGGCGCCGAGGAGCTCGATGAAACGACGAACTCCCTGGACACTCGCGTCGCTGCTGTCGGCGTCGATCACTGCTCCGCTCCGCACTACGTTGTCCACGACGATCAGAGAACCGGGGCGCGACAGCTTCAGAGCCCACTCGAAGTACTCAGGAATGTTTTGCTTGTCTGCGTCGATGAAGATCAGGTCAAATGGGCCACGCCGCTCGGCCGAAAGTTGCGGAAGTGTTTCCAGCGCGCTTCCGAGCCGCAAATCCACAATGTCTTGTAACCCCGCCCGAGAAACGTTGAGTCGCGCGACATCGGCGTGCTTCGGCTCGACTTCGAGGGTGATCAATCGTCCGCCCGCGCCCAACGCCCGGGCCAGCCAGATCGTGCTATAACCGCCAAGGGTTCCGATTTCCAGGATCGAGCGAGCACCCACGATCTTCGCCAGCATCTGCAGGAACTTCCCCTGGTTTGGCGTGACGCTGATCGCGGGTAATCCGGCTGTCAAGCTGGCTTCGAGCGCTGACTCCAGAACGGGATCGCTTGGGAGCAAGCTCTTGGCGAAGTACTCATCAACTTCAGTCCATTGATCTTCAGCCATCGCTGATAAGCCTTTTTGCTGGACGCTGTGATTTATGATGTTGACGGGAGCGCTGCCTTGAGCTGCTCCGCCGCGTTGACTTACCGCCATGGGTTCGCCGCGATGGAGATCGTTCCCGTGGTCGGAAACGTGGGTGTTGGCCTAACCCCTGGTTTCAGCCGCAAGCACATTAAAGGCCTGCGGCGAAACCGTATCCGAAAAGTGCTTGTCCGCTCCAACGTTCGTTAGACGGCCGGCTTATATCCGTTCGGTGGCCAAGCGTTAGAAGGGGCTCGCCTCTTAGGAGTCGTGGGGCCACCGCAGTAACCTCCCAATTGGAAACAGCGTCGAATCCTCGAAGGTTGCGCAACTCGCATCGGTGTAGGTCTCCTCGTGTTGTTGGGAGGCACCGCCGATGGTCCGAAGCGTCACGTGTTCCACGGTAGTGCAACCCTCCGCACGGTTCCTTCTGTAGAAAGCGAGCAGGCGGTCAAGTCCTTCAACCTGTGCGGCATTCAGAGTCCTGAATGCGGCGACAAATTGCCACCCGGGGGCTACGTTGCCCAACCCATTCGCTAGACCGTGCCCCGCCGCAGCCCTAACCATCTCGATTGCAAGACCACCTTCGATGCGCGTCAGGACAAAGTCAGCCGTGAAATGGTGGAAGCAACCCTGGGATTCAAGGCGAACACCGATTTGATCGCCGGGTGCAAGACCGGCGAAACTGATCGCGGCCGCTTCGGCGCGCGTTTGCGTGGCAGACATCTCTCGCTGGGGGCCGACGGAACCAGGCGGATCAGTTGGGGAATCCATGCAGCCTATTGCGAGTGCGGCGAGCGTCAGGAGAAACGGGCGAGTGAGGGTGGGTACGCAGCGCATAGCATCCTCCCAGAGTGGATGGCCACACACTAGCACCGTCAGGTTATCGCCTCGTGACTGCTGCATGAGCGTATGGTTAACTCGTGATGATTGCTCCATGTCGCCCGTGGCCACCCAAGCCCAAGTTCACCTGCGCACAGACCTACCAATCTCACGCGCCGAGCCGCTTTCCAAGAAAGATGTCCGGCCGGCCAGGACCATTTGCATCCGGCATCACACCGATGACTTGAAAGCCGAGGCGGCGATAGAACGGCAACGGATGGTCTCCCCAGCTCCGCACCTCGCCCAATGCTCCCGGGAGCGTCGAGTATAGATCGATGCCGCCGAGGGATGTCTCTCCGGCGAGGTCGTCGCTTCCGGCCCATAGCGTCAGCGCGCCACGCGCCGTCAGAATTGCCTCGAGATCACAGACCAGCGCTCGACCAACGCCGTGGCGACGATGGGTCTCGTCCACGACGATCGGATGCAGCTGCCACACCAGGTGCGAGCGCCGTCGGTTGCGGTCAGATCCTCAATCGTGAACTGCATGTGGTCTGGTCAACGCCCGGGCTCAGCTGCGAGCACACTACCACCGTTGCGACGCGCCCACATCCGCAAAGTGATTGTCCACGCGCAAACGTTCGTTGGGAGTCCATACGCTTGCCACGATGACCTTCATTTGTCTCTCATTCTCTGTGATCGCCACTGAACTGTCGGACAAAGTCACGCACGATTGAGAACACCGAGTCGCCGGGCTCGCTGAGATTGCGGATCGCGCTGTAGTGAGTCCTGCCCGAAAGAACCTTATGCTGCGCCCAGTTGCCCAACGCGCGGGAGTCCTCGACGAACTTCATGTCGGTCCTCAGCACCGGAGGTTGTTCCTTCTCGCTCTCCGCAATCAGAAACAGAAATGGTGGCAATCCGGCCCGGACGTGATGGATCGGCCAGTGATCCAGGTAGATGTCTAAGCTCGCGTAGATATTGTTGTCGGGTTCGCGTCTGAAACTCTCTTCGACTCGACTGCGGCCATATTGCTTCAAGGCTTGTTCCAATTCGTCGTCCCACATGATGGATCCCATTGGAATGACACCGCGCAGATCGCTCGTCTTCAAACCGAATCGAGCGAGGTAGCGTTCGTCCGTACCAACTAGCGCGACTAACATGGCCCCCGAGCTGTGCCCTACAAGGAACAACTTCAGCGGATCGCCATCACGAGCCTGGATATTTTTTCGCACCCAAGCCACGGCGGCCGCCACGTCCTCAGCCTGCGCCGGCCAAGGATGCGCCGGTGCCAACCGATAGTTCACGTTTGCGCATGCGATACTGGCGCCAGGAAAGGGTGCGCACACATTTTGATAATCCTCGTCCGCCTTGTCACCGCTAGTGAGGCTGCCACCGTGAACGAAAATCACCGTTGGAAACCGCTTGCCACCGGGAAGCGTTAAATCCAGACGCTGGTTCGGATCTGGACCATATTGTAGCTCCCGCTCCCCGCCCTGAGCGACACCGGCGTGGCTCGCCACTGCTAGCGAGAGAAACACCAGTGGCAGCCAGGACATCGAGGGTGCTCCTGACGCCAGACCGCGAGCGTGCCGCTCAACTTCTGCGCCGAATCAATCTGCTGTGGATGGTAGACAATCACCCACCCGTCGTGCTGCGCGAGGCAGAAGTAGCTGTGCGCGTATACGAGCGCGGGCCCGCAGTTCGCGCCGACGATGGCGAGCCGAGGCATCTGCTCCTCGTCGCCGTCGGGGATCATCGCGAGGAAGTAACCCTCTCGCGAGGCGGAGATGCGCCAGCGGCGCATCTCGCCACCGGCCACGCGCACGGCTACGGCTAGATGCTGCCCCGGGCGAATCCCTTCCGGAGTTTGCACGCGCTCATATGCGTGCACCGATGCAAACGCTTGGCGGTCCCCCACGTGCATTGTCAACCCCGTGGACCCCGGTGCCCGTGCGCGAACGCGTATGCCCTC
>DASWBC010000050.1:0-2043 GCA_036390815.1 Gemmatimonadaceae bacterium | reverse complement strand
CACGGTTTTCCCCACGACTGCCTACATCCAGGTTTTCGCTCGCAATTCGAACGGTGTCAGAGCGTACGCGAAGCTGGCGAGCGGTGTGGATCGCATCGATACTGTAACGGTGGTGGCAGGCGTCACACGCTTCCTGCCCTTCGGCGGCCAGGTTGCCGATGCCATGTATCATCCGGGCAAGGATCGTCTCTACCTCACGAACATCGCCCGTAACGAGGTCGAGGTCTTCAATCTCGCGGATTCGTCATTCAAGGCCCCGGTCATCGTGGGCTCGCGCCCATGGGGATTGGCAGGCTGGCCGCGCGACCGCACCGGTGCGATGGGCGACACCATCCTGGTAGCGAACTCAGGTGGAACGAACATCAGCTACATAGACCTGAATGCTGGAGCCAGCGGCAGCGGACTCGAAGTTTTCCGCTATGATCTTCCGAACATCATCGCGTTCACGATCACTACGACGACTTCTGGAACGAGCGGCCTCCCCATCCAGGTGGCCACCAAGTACGACTTCAGCGATCGCCCGCAATACCTCGCCCCGACTTGTATCGCGGCAGGCGTAGCGTGCACGGACGTGGTGCTGGTTTATTCGACCACTCCGACTTCTGGACAATCGTCACCGTTCGGGAGCCGTAACGGCACTCTGCGGTGGGAGAATCTGACCCAGCATACGTCGCACCTGTTCTTCGAGCAGGCTATCGGACAGTCAGCTGCCCGCTCCGATACGCTCACGATAACCCGGTACGACGCGGACGGCGTGAATTCGACGGTCCTGCTTCCGTACAAGGATGTGAACAACGTATCGACCACCATCGACATCAACGCCCTCGCGTTTCGCGATACGACGTTCGTACGCGGTTCTGGCACCTTCCAGCGCGCGATTTTCGGTGAGGGCGGCAGCGTATTCGGCAGCCGCACGATGATGTACGATGCGCAAAGAGGCGTCAATCCGGCTTACCCGTACATTGACTTGGGTGTTTCTCCGCCGTCCGCCGTGTCCGACTTTATCGCGAACACGTTTGCCGAGGTGAAGGGCGTCGCAATCAACTTTGACGGCACGCTTGGCGCCGTACGCGCGGATTCAACATACATTCTCAACTCGGCCCTTAGACTGCAGGGTGTGCTGGCGACCACGATCACGAATGCCGGATTCGATTTTCATCCGCTCAACACCGGTGTGAATTCGTTCCCGCTTACTACGCGTCTCGCATTCGCGGCATCGTCTGAGCCGCTGATCGAGATATATGACACGCGATGCTACCAGAGAATTGCGACCATTCCGGTCAAGGCTCCGATCGTCGGCCCATTGAAGGCGGCCTTCCGCAACGCCACAGGCGAGCTCGTAATTGTCGGGGCGACTGCACAAGGGGTTGTCATCGCAACGCTACCCAATACGTTTACCACGACCTGCCCGTAGCTTTCCCGCCGACGCGGGTACTGAATGGATAACGAGCCCGGTCAAAAGCCGGGCTCGTTCTTTTTGGAGACACATGCTGCGATTCACCACAGCCGGCGAGTCACACGGGCCAGCGCTCGTATCCATCCTCGAAGGGATGGTCGCTGGTCTGCCTCTCGTCGCCCAGGATGTCGATACGCAGCTCGCGCGCAGGCAGCAGGGGTACGGGCGTGGCCGCCGCATGAAGATCGAATCAGATCGGGCTGAGTTCCTCTCCGGCGTTCGCGCCGGTGAGACGCTCGGCTCCCCGATCGCGATATTGATTCAGAATCGAGACTGGAAGAATTGGCAGGAGATCATGGATCCTGCGCCACGGGAAGGGGATCCCGAGCGCAAGCGCGCAGTGACGCGCCCGCGGCCCGGGCACGTTGATCTCTCCGGAATGCTCAAGTACAACCGCGCTGATGCCCGGGATGTGCTGGAGCGTGCCTCCGCCCGCGAAACGACTTCCCGCGTGGCCGCAGGGGCCATTTGCAGGCGGTTTCTGCGTGAATTCGACATATCCATCGGGAGCCATGTGGTGCACCTGGGAGGGGTCGACGCCAAGCGTCCGGACAAGATGCCCGCGGATCTGAATGCAGCCGCGGACG
>DASWBC010000049.1:0-1770 GCA_036390815.1 Gemmatimonadaceae bacterium | reverse complement strand
TACGCCGCGCCGCGCAGTCGGCCGAGCCAACCGCCGACTATACCCAGCCCTTCACCTCATTGATCAATCTTCGCGCCGCGCCCGGGCGCGGGCCCGGACCGCTGCCGCGTCGTGCGACCAGGCTGTAAGCCTGGATGTAATCATGGCGAAACGCTCTGCTGCCACCCCACAAGTACAGTCTGAACGATCTGTAGATTCGCTCGCCCCACCGCGCGATGATCTCATGGTGTGCCGCATCGAATCGCTCGGCCCACTGCCGCATCGTCAGCTCGTAGTCGCGAGTCTCGTTCTTCACCTCGATGAGATCCATGCCGTGGTACAGGAGCTCTTGAACGCAATCCTGGAGACACAGGAATGTGTGCGTGCCTGGCCAGATGTAGCTCCGCGAGAATCCGCTCACCGAATACTTCTCGCGTGATGCCGATGCGTCGAGGTACAGGCGGCCGCCGGGCTTCAAGCAGTCCCAGACGTGGCGGACAAATTTTCTGTAGTTGGGGATGTGCTCGATCACGCCGTAGATGACGACCGAGTCGTACGGCTCCTCGGGGATATGGGTCAGGAAGTCCTCGAGCCGGATCTGCGCCGGAAGCCGACGCTGCTCGATCAGCCGGCTCACGAACCGGTGTGAGTCAGGAGCTATCGTAAGAGCCGTGACGTTTACGCCGCGCTCACCGCAATACTCTTCGACGCCGCCCCACCCGGCCCCGATATCGAGAAGCCGCATCCCGGGCTTGAGCCCCAGTGAATCATACATTCTCTCGAGCTTGTGCTCCGATGCCTCCTCGATCGACTCGTCTTCCCTGTGGAAGATCCCGTGAGAGTAGAATCGCCAGCGCCGATCGATGAAGGTGAGATAAAAGTCGTCGCCCAGACTGTAGTGCGAGCTGACGGCGAATTTGTTTTCATGCGTCATCGGCCTGAGGAGACGCGCGATCCAGAATTTCGCCAGCAGGCCAAAGGGCGGCCTGGCGGTGAGCTGACTCCTGACGTCCATCGCCCTGGCCATGTCCAGCTCTACGTCGAAATGACCCGCGACGTATGCTCGGGCGATCGCAAGCTCGTCCAGCCCACGGCCGAACGCGCGCTCCGATTTTATCCGAACGCGGAACTCCGGCGCCCCGTTCCCGTAGTGCAGCGAATCGCCTGACGGCAGGACGAGCTCGCACGGGATTCTCGAGTACTCCAGCAGCTGATGAAAGGACCGCAGCGAACGAGGCACCTGCATCAGGGGTCTCGGCGCGATCTCACTCGGACTGAGAGTAGTCGTCACCTCCAGGCACTCCGTTTTTGCCAAACGGTCGCGTATTTCGTCATCGAAAGTCGCTCCAGCAGCTGGTCGTGTCTAGGGTCGGCCCGGACGTGGCCGAGGCCTGGCCATGCCACCAGGAACCCGACTGCGGGATCATGCTCGGCCACCGCTGCATCCAGTTGCCGGAAGCCCTCGTCGAGATCACCCATGTGCAGGAGCAGCCATGCTTTTGAGGCCGGCCGGTCGCGTCCCTTTGTGCCTTGCTCGTAAATCTCCCGAAGGAGCTCTCGCGCTTCGTTCTTGCGCCCGCTCCACCACAGCACTTCGCCGATAAGCATGAGGATGTGCGGACTCCGTTGCATTCGAACCGCGGTCTCTTCGAGGATTCGCAAACACTCATCAAAATGCCATGTAAATGGTTTCGCCGGCCTTGTGGCTGCGAATTTCAATGTGGGCTTCGAGATCCTTGAGCGTCTCGTCCTTGTGTCTGGAAAATATCTCCATCTCGGCCAGTTGCATGG
>DASWBC010000048.1:0-4820 GCA_036390815.1 Gemmatimonadaceae bacterium | reverse complement strand
CGACGCAGGTCACGTCCGTAGGGCAGCGCGAATCTTCCCGCACCAGCCTGAAAGTGAGGCGTGCCCCGCTTCCGTTGATCGCGGCGGTTTGTCCGATCGGCAGTGAAAACGCCACACCGGGTTCAGCCGCGACTGTCGGTTCCATCGCCGCGCAGGCGGAAAGCGCGGCGATGATCGCGCCCGCTGAAATCAATGCGCGTCGCGAAATCAACGCGCGCGCCTGCAATGAGCGGCTAAGCTGCCTGAGTCTGAGTTGTGGCATAAATCCCCGGTGCGTCGGCATGTGGATTCCGACGCATGTACATCCAGACGGCGCCGCCAATCGTGAACAGCACCGCGATGACCTGTGCCGTCGTAAACGGGCCAAAGAAACGGTCGTCCTTTGCGCGCACGAACTCGATCAAAAACCGCTCGATCCCCGCCAGCACGCAATACAGTCCGAACAGCCAGCCTTCCGCGTGCTTGTGATCGCGGAAGCGCCAAAGGACGAGGAACATCACGAAGCCGAGCACAACCTCGTAGAGCTGAGTCGGATGGACGGAAAGCACCGTATTCGGCGAGGAGCCAAGCGGTGGCGGGATGTGAAAGAGCTGCGTCATGTTCGAGACCGTCGAAGGCGGTGCCCCGTTGGGGAAGCTCACCGCCCACGGTCCGTTCCACGGCCGTCCGTAGTCGTCGCCGACCGCCCAGCAGCCGGTGCGCCCGAGAGCGTAGCCCGCGGCAAGCGCGGGAGCGGCGACATCGCTGATGCGTGTAAAGCTCTGATGCTTGCGATGGATCACGATGTAGGAAGCAATTATTCCACCCATCAACCCGCCCCAGAATACGAAGCCGGCTCTGCTCAGGAGCGCGCTGAAATCGTGCATCAGGACGGCGTAGTAGATCTTGCCGCCGAGGAGTCCGCCTACGACGCCAGCAAAGACGACATCGCCGATGGGGTCGGGGTCGTGACCGCGCCGCGCGAGCTCACGTTGCGAGATTATCTGGGCGCTGACGAACGCCATCAGAACCGCCAGTCCGAATCCGGTGAGCTGGAGCGGGCCGACATCATATGAAAGGGGCTGCTGGACTATCGAAGCAAAAATCGTTGGCATGGCTCTGAATCTAGGCTGCTACGACGCCCGGGATAGGGCTGCTGGCGTAGGCGGTCAAATCGAGGTCCGATCTCTCGCCCTGCTCGAATCTGAAAAATGCCGCGCGGGCAATCATCGCGGCATTGTCCGTCGCAAGGCGCGGACTCGGCGCAAGGACACTGATACCCTCGGGCTCGAGTCTGGTTCGCATCGCGGCAGCAAGGGTGCGATTGCAGGCGACGCCCCCGCCCAGGACGACCCGCTGACGGGAGAAGGCATTGGCGGCGCGCCAGGTTTTCTCGACCAGGGTATCGATGAGTGAATCCTGGAATCCGCGAGCCAGGTCGGCCTTGTCGGCTTCGATGTCCTGCGACGCGCGCACGGCGTTGAGCACGGCGGTCTTGATGCCGCTGAACGAGAAGGCGTAGTAGTCGTCGTCCTTTGGCAACGCGTTCTTTCGCAGCATCGCGCGCGCAAAGTGGAAGCGCTTTGGATTGCCTTCGAGCGCGAGCTGCTCGACGTACCGCCCGCCCGGATAGGGAAGACCGAGAAGCTTGGCGACCTTGTCGAACGCTTCCCCAGCCGCGTCGTCGCGCGTTGCCCCGAGCAGTCGGTATTTTCCCCAGGCTTCGACATCCAGAAGGAGCGTGTGCCCGCCCGAGATCAGGAGCGCCGTGAACGGAGGCACTGCATCCGGGTGCTCCAGCGCCGCCGCGAAGAGGTGTCCCTCCATGTGATGAATCCCGAGCAGCGGGATTCCGCGCGAAAATGCGAGCGCGTTCCCATAGCTGACTCCGACCAGCAGCGCGCCCACCAGCCCCGGCGTGTTCGTGACAGCGATCGCGTCGAGATCATCGAGCCCGGTTCCCGCCTCTTCGAGCGCGCGCGCGACCACCGGGACGATGCTGGTGAGATGCGCGCGTGATGCGATCTCGGGCACTACTCCGCCAAAGACGCGGTGGACGTCCTGCGACAGGATCACGAGAGACTTCTGCGTGACCTGGTCGCCCTTCCCCTCGAGAACAGCGGCGGATGTCTCGTCGCACGAGGTCTCGATTCCCAGGATGCGCGTCACGGCTAATCCGTGCGCTCCGTCAGAAGCCTGTCCACCAGCGCTCGCGCGTCGGGCGAATTCCAGTCGGTCGCCGACATCAGCTTCTTTCTGATGACGCCATCCTTGCCGATGATGAACGTCTCGGGATAGCCGGTAATGTCGTACAAATCGGTAATCTCGCCTTTCGGATCGTGCAGGATCTCGAATGTGAGACCGTATTGCTTCGCGAACGCGCGGATCCCCGAGTCGGTCCCGGGGTCGTCGATGCTGACCGCCACAATCTTCAATCCCTTCGGACCGTACGTCTTGTGCAGCGCTTCAATGCTCGGCATTTCCACGCGGCAGGGCAGGCACCACGTCGCCCAGACGTTGATCATCACCACCTGGCCGCGATAATCGGCGAGACTCTTTTCCCGGGGGATGGAGTCCAGGGTGAACGCCTTGAAATTGGGCGCTTTTGTTCCCAGCTCCACCGGGAACAGCTCGTGGCGGAGATACCGCGTGGCACCGTAGGCGATCGCGCAGGTGACCGCGAGGGCGAGCGCCCCAATCGCGAGCTGCTTCCTGCCTGTCATGTCTGTACCGTGCAGCGGGAGCGAAGCTCCGCGATCTCCGCCTTGGGATTCTTCGCGCTGAAGATGGCGTTGCCCGCGACGAAGGTGTTGGCGCCCGCCTCCCATACCGACTTGATGGTTTTGCGGTCGATTCCGCCGTCCACCTCCAGAAATGCCTTGCTGCCATTCTCGGCCAGCATCTCACGCGCGCGGCGAACCTTGTCCACCGATCCCTGGATGAAGCTTTGCCCGCCGAAACCAGGATTTACGGTCATGACAAGCAGCAAATCGATATCAGCAATGACCTCGCTCACGGCGCTGAGCGGCGTCGCTGGATTGATCACCGCGCCGGCCCAGCACCCGAGCTCGCGGATGCGATTGAGCTGACGCTGCAGGTGCGGCGACACTTCGGTATGAATCGTCATTCCGTTCGCGCCCGCCTCGGCGAAGCTCTCGAAGTAGTTCTCAGGTTGGACGACCATCAGATGGACGTCGATTGGCAGCTCCGTGTGCTTGCGCACCGACTCGATCACCTTGGCGCCGAAAGTGAGATTGGGAACGAAGCGGCCGTCCATGACATCGACGTGAATCCAGTCGGCGCCGCCCTCCTCCAGCATCGCGATCTCATCGGCGAGCCTGGAAAGGTCGGCGCTCAGGATCGATGGCGCGATACGAACGCTCATCAGCGAACTGGCAGCGGCAGCGGAAGAGGGGGCGGCGCGCTGGTACCGGTGTCGATCCTGAGAGAGGGAGGCGGCGGGAAATGCGAAACGGTGAGACTCACCGCTCCGCCCGCGGAGATCGTCTGCCCGGCTGCGGGCATCTGCCTGATCACGGTGTTCTCGGGCTGGAGAGAGCTCGTATCGCGCGAGACACCGGCGATGCGGAGCCCGATCTGCTCGACCATCGATCGCGCTTCACCGACGCTGCGTCCGTAGAGGTCGGGCATGTTCACCGTCGCGGGTCCTTTGCTGAGCACGATGTCGACCGTTCAGGGTAGCTCGACTTTCTTCCCTGCTGGCGGCGATGTGGCGATCACGAGCCCGCGCGGTGCGTCCGAGAGCTGCTCGGTGACGCCCCCCATCACAAGTCCCGTGTTCTCGATCGAGATGCGCGCCTGCTGCTGCGACATGTTCGTCGTCACCGGCACCTCGGCGGTTTTCTGGCCCGCGCTCAGGGCGAGGACGACGTTGGTTCCCCGCTTCTGCCTGCTTCCGGCCGGCGGATCCTCCTGCAGCACGATGTTGGCGGGAATCGTCTTGTGGAATCGCGATTCGCCCTGCTGCGCGGGGAATCCCTCCTTCTTTAGCGCGACAGAAGCATCCTCGAACGTCTTCCCGACCACGTTCGGAAGAATTCCATCGTCCGGCAGCACCTCTGCCGGAAACGCAAAGAGGAACACCGCGGTATAGGCGATGAGAAATCCGCCGGCCGCAGCAATCAGATATGGGAACGCACGCCGAGGAAGCGCGCGCCAATTCATCTAGCTGACCCTGCGCAAACGCGCGGCGAAGGCTCCGTCGGTGCCGTGACGGTGCGGAAGTACGCGCAGCCGTCCACCATCGAGCAGCTCCGGAGGGACGCTCCCTTCGGGAGGCGGCTCCAGAATCCAATTGAGATTGTCCGAAAGGAACGAATCGATTTGTGCGTCATTCTCCTCGGGCTCGAGGGAGCAGGTGCTGTAGATGAGAAGTCCATCGGGCTTCACCGTTTTTGCCGCGGCTCTGAGAATCAGTTTTTGAAGCGCGGACATCACGGCGATATCGGAAACCTTGATGCGCCAGCGCGCATCGGGATGGCGGCGGAAGGTGCCGGTTCCGGTGCATGGCACGTCGATCAGCACCGCGTCGACCGGACGGATCGCCGGATTCCGCGCGTCACCAACGAAGGGAAGGAGATTCACGCTCTCCAGCCGACGCTGGTTCGCGAGCAGGCGCTGGAGCCGGCCGAACGATTTGTCGCTAGCCACGACTGTGCCCGCGGTACGAGACAGCTCCAGTGCTTTGCCGCCCGGCGCCGCGCACAGGTCGGCGACCGTCGCCCCCGTTGGAACCGCCGCGTATTCCGTGACGAGCGTGGCGGCCGGATCCTGCACAAAGAAAAGCCCCTTCTTGAAAGCGCCAAGCTCCGTGAACGTCG
>DASWBC010000047.1:0-5670 GCA_036390815.1 Gemmatimonadaceae bacterium | reverse complement strand
AGACCATCGGGAGGCGTTGCGCGGCGGGATAACCGCGGATGCGGAATCGGATGGACTAATGAACCTTTCGCGGATTGTCGGGAATCCGGCCGGACCACAGGTCGAGAACGTGTTTGGCGGCGCGGGGTGGGGGTTGGCGCTCACCAGCGTGATGCTCAACGCCAATCAAGCGCACACCGCGCTGCTGCGATTCGGTTATAGCGAAGGCATCAGCATCTTTCTGAACGGACGACGGGTGTTCGCGGGCGTGAATCTCTATTCGACGCCCAATCTCGGACGCGTGGTCGCAGACGCGAACACGGTGGAGCTGCCGCTCAACCGAGGCGCAAACGAACTTGTCTTTGCAGTGACGGATCGAGCGTTTGGCTGGGGATTCCGGGCGCGGCTCGACGACAAGAACGTGACTGCCATCGTGCCTGCGCCTTAGTCAGCTCTACGTCACATGTCGCCTGTGCATACGTAACACGACGGAGGGGGTGGGGAGCCCGAAGTGGGTAACGTCGGACCTTCGAACGGTTCGACCTCCCCCCTTCATGAGGTTACCATGCGATTCACATCTCTTCCCACGCTGACCGGGATCCTGCTGGCGGCAATCTCCTGTACGGATCAATCACCCGTCGCTCCCTCTCTTGACCCCGGCGTCCGGACGGCGACGGTCACAACTCCGACCTCGGGCCCGTGGGCGAGGGTCGTCGAGGGTGAGACGGGCCCCGGGTCGCTTTACGCGCTCTACATCCCCGCGCAATGGAACGGCGACGCGATCTACTTTGCCCATGGCATCCGGCCGCCACTCGACCCCATTACACTCGATAACAACCAGGACAATTTCTTCGAGGTGCGCGATGCGCTCGGGGCTCTTGGCTACGCATTCGCATATTCGAGCTTCTCGGAGAACGGACTCGCGGTCAAGGACGGTTCGCAACGCACTCACCAGCTGCGCGGCCTCCTGGGCTCCGAGCTGCCAGGGAAGGCGCAGCGGAACTATCTGGCGGGTTACTCCCTCGGTGCGCTCGTCGCGTTGGACCTCGGCGAGCGGTTCCCGCAGCAGTACGATGGCGTGTTGGCGATGTGCGGCATGATCGGAGGAACGCCGCTCGAGCTCCAGTACATCGGCGACGTGCGCGCGCTGTTCGACACCTACTATCCTGGTGTGCTCCCGGGCAATGTGATATCGGTGGCGAGTCCGGCCCTGACTCTCCCTGAGTTGCAGGCGCGGGTGATCGGCGCGATCACACCAACCGCGGCGAATCCGCGGGCCACGCTCGGGTTGTACGCGATCGCGAGCACGGCGCAGACGCCGCTCGCATACCTCCCGAGCGGGAGTCTGGGAGATCCGTCGAGCCTCGCGTTCCAGACGCTGGTCGGGTCGCTGATCACCGCCTTGTACTATCAACAACTCGGCACTCCGGACGTGCTCGATCGCACGCACGGCCACTCACCTTACGACAACCGTGAAACGGTCTACACAATGGGCACGCCGGCGGTTCCGGATCCGGCGCTCGTGCCGCTCATCGCCTCGATGATCGCCGCCTCAAACGCGGGAGTGACGCGCTACGACATAACGCCCGACGCCCAGAATTACCTCGACAATTATTATTCGCCGACGGGCGATCTCAAGATTCCAGTCGTGAGCGTTCACAACTTCTGGGATCCGCTCGTCCCGTTCTTTCACGAGGCGGGCTTCGCCCGGACCACGGCGTCCGCTGGCGCTTCGGCCATGCTCCTGCAGCGCGGAGTAGCGAACTACGGCCATTGCAACTTCGCGACGCCGCTGGTTGTGAGCTCATTCCAGACGCTCGCCAACTGGGTAACGACGGGCGTGAAGCCGGCAAGCTGAACACAGCATCAGCTCCTTTACGCTGTTTGAACAATCCCGCGAAACCCGCGGGATTGTTTTTTTTTGGCGTTGTCTTCCACTAGCGGGCTGTGCCGATAGGAGCGACACTATGGCGGCCCACCCTTCTATCGTACGCATTCAATCTGAGGAGGGTCCGTGAAGATCACCAAAACTTGCCTTGCCGCGCTCGCAGCGGTCGCGCTGGCGTGCGCCTCGAAGCCGACGCCGATCACCGTCACCGGCGACTTGGGCGATCGCGCATCGCTGGCGGGGAAGTGGACCGGTGAGTACAACAGTCCCGTGACTGGCAGGAGCGGGAGCATCGTGTTCAACCTGTCACCCGCGGGCGAAGCCGCGAACGGAGATGTCGTGATGGTCCCGCGGGGTTACGGCAAGGCGTTGATGCCCTACAGCGTCTCGACGACCGCGGGGACATCAATCCAGAACCCGGCGGGCGCCTCACAGGTGCTCTCGATCAAGCTGGTGCGCGTGAGCGGCGACACCGTCAGCGGAGTTCTCGATGCCTATCGCGATCCTCAGTGCGACTGCCCCGTCGTGACCACGTTCACGGGGCGGGTCAACGGGGACACGATCGACGGTACGTTCGTCACCCGTGGCTCACAAACCGCCGCACCGCAGACAGGAACCTGGCGAGTAAAGCGCACGGCCAGGTAGTGCGCTCGTGGATCGCGATTGCGCTGCTCGCGGCCGCGGCTTGCGCCCGCGGCACAGCAAACAACACAATCGCGATCACCCATGTCTCGGTGATCGACGTCGCGAGCGGGGCGACCCACCCGGATAACACGGTTCTCGTGACGGGCAATCGAATCACCTACGACGGCCCCGCGGCGTCGGCGAATATTCCTTCCCGTGCCACGATAATCGACGGCAGAGGAAAGTTTCTGATCCCCGGCCTGTGGGACATGCACGTCCACGGGTTCGTCTGGGTGTTCTCCGAGTTCGCCGGGCCGCTCATGATCGCCAATGGCGTGACGGGCGCGCGCGACATGGGCTGGTACATTGACACGACGCTCCGGTGGAGGGCGGACATCGCCGCCGGTCGCGAGATCGGACCGCGCCTGGTCGCCGGTGCCCGCGTGGACGGAGCAGTCAACAAGGCGAAGTTCGTCGCCCACGTCGTCACGGAAGATGACGGGGTCAGAGCTGTAGATACTCTTTCGCGAAGGAAGGACGGCTCTCGTCGTGCCGACTTCATCAAGACCTATTCGTGGGTTCCACGAGCCGCCTACTTCGGAATTGCGCGCGAGGCGAGGAAGCTCGGTGTGCCGTTCGCGGGACACGTTCCGTACTCGGTGAGCGTGATCGAAGCTTCGGACGCGGGAGTGCGGAGCATCGAGCACGAGGATGACCTGATGCGCGCCTGCACATCCCGCGACAGCCTTTTGCGCGCGCGATTCGGCGACACGACCTTCGCAGAGTCCGATCAGCTCGACATGATCAGGGCGCAGGCGCGCCTCATCAGAACATCCGACGATCCGGTCCGCTGCAAGTCAGTCATCGCAACGCTGGCGCGCAACCACACCTGGGTCACTCCTACGCTTGTCGTTTATCAGCCGTACGCGCATGCGTTCGACAGCGCGAGCACCCACCCCGAGTGGTCGAAGTACGTTCCCGGGCTGGTACAGGGAGGATGGTTGCACAAGTCGGCACGCGTCACGCCGGCCGATTCGATGGTGGTACGGAGCTACTTCAGCTTCGATCGCACGCGTGACCTGAAGGATGCGGGCGTCAAGCTGCTGGCCGGTACCGACATGCCACAGGCCTTCGTCTATCCCGGGTTCAGCCTCCACGAGGAGCTCGAGCTGCTGGTGCGATCCGGTCTCACGCCCCTGGAAGCGCTTCGCGCCGCGACGTACAATCCGGCTGAATTCCTCGGCGCCCTCGATTCGCTCGGAACGGTCGCGCAAGGGAAAGTCGCGGATCTCGTGCTACTCGATGCGAACCCTCTCTCCGACATCCGCAATACGCGCCGCATCTCGGCCGTGATTGCGAACGGTCGTCTCTTCGATCCAGCGGCACGCGCACAGTTGCTGAAAGGCGTCGAGACTGCGCTAAAGCATTGACCCGGCGGGGGCCGCCGGTCAGGTCTTTCCGGCGGCGCCAACGCTACTTACGCCGGGTGGCGCGCTCCTCCGCAGATACTCATAGAGGGCCGCGCTCATCGCCGCGACGAAGAGCCCGACGGCCCAGCCGCCGAGAACGTCCGTGGTCCAGTGGACGTCGAGATACAGGCGGGTGAGTCCGATGACAAGTGGGATCCCGGCGCCAATCGCAATTGCCGTTCGCCACGAGATCATGCCCTCGCGCGCCATTACATAGCACAGAGTGATGACAACCGCCGCCGAAGTCGTGGCGTGTCCGCTCGGGAAGGAGTAGTTCTTTTCGTTGAGGAGTGCGGCTCCCGCGGGTCTCACGCGACCGAACAGGACTTTGACGACGCCAGAGAGCAGACCCCCCACCGCCGGCGCGGCAATCACGACCCCGGCCTTGCTGCGCCCTTGCCGCCCGTAGAACCAAACGCCGGCCGCAACCGCCAGCAGCACCATCACAGTTGGAGAACCAATCCACGTCAACGCGTACGCGATCTTGTAAACGACGGGATTCTGGTGCGAGAGCATCCACGCGCGCACGGTGTTGTCGAAGGCGGTCGTCGATTTCGCAGCGACGTCTTCGCCCAGGTCGGCGAACACACTGATCGCGATCGCGGACACCACCGCGATCAATGTCCAGAACGTGATCAGCTTTCCGAACCAGTCGCGTACGCGGTGGGTCGTGCCAGGCGTGCGCGGGGGAGTCGACGTCAATTTGCTGACTGCTCCATCGCTACGCCGCGGCGTCGACGACGGGCCTCAATGTCCTTTCCATTTTCTTTCTGGCTTGTGAGCGCAGCCTGTTCCTGTTCCTGCGAGCGCTGCTCAGCGATAACGCGCAGAGACCCCAGCTCCAGGCAATCCATGAGAGACGGTCCGGAAAGTTCATCGTCCGCATCATCACTACCGCGATCACGATTCCGCCGAGCGCACTCTCAACCCTGTTATCCGGCGCGGGGGCCGTTCTTCGGGCGATCACTTGTATCGCCTGCGGGCCGCGCGTAATGATCGTGCGGCGGATGGCGATGTCCAGATTCGCCGGCGTCATCTCGCGCCAGCCGGGGATGCGCAGCACGCTCCAGGCAGGGGCGGTCCTTCCCCACCCGTGATTGTCCGACCCGGACACCGCTGCGAGATGGAGCTTTGCCGCGAGCGCCATTATGGCGACCCGGTCGCGCGCGGATTGTGCCATCCCTCGAGGCGATCCATCTGCTGCTTCGACCCCGGCCAGGCGGACGGCGCCGACGATCTCATTCGAAGGAATGCGGAGTATGTCACCTGGCAGCGAGAGCAGCAGCATTGGCGGTGCCGGGCCGCCATCGGCTTCTACCGCCGCACCCTGCCAGTCAGGAGAAGTGATTCGCATGCGATTCGGATCCACGCCGATCAGAATCGGATGCTCGTCGCCATCTCGAAGCTCTACTCCCGCAAGCAGCACCGTGCCCTCGCCAGATAAGGGCGGGTTGCGGGCCATGCCGCTCAATGCTCCATCGAACGTCTTGTGATCCGTTATGTACACCGCGTCGAACCCCGAGCTCGAGTGCCAGGCCCGATTTCTCTCCGAGTCGAATCCCGGACGACCATCGTGCGATGCCTCGGTGTGACTGTGAAAGTCGACCGCGATTAGATCACGATTGCCAAGCGACAGTGATGCCATCGGTCTCGTGGCAACGAGACCGATACCGGCGACCGCAACCGTTCCGCCAACGAAGAAGAGCACCG
>DASWBC010000046.1:0-6027 GCA_036390815.1 Gemmatimonadaceae bacterium | reverse complement strand
GAAGATCCCGATGATGTACGGATCGCCGTCGTTGAACGGGTGCAGCTCCAGGCTCGGCCTCGAGGTGCGATCGCCGATGAACTTCTCGATCTTGCCGTCGGAGTCGCACGTCACGTCCTGAATCGTTCCACGCCGTGTCGGCTCCTCGTTCAGGCGGTGGATGGGCATGATCGGAAAGATCTGGTCGATCGCCCAGCTGTCCGGCAATGATTGAAAGAGCGAGAAGTTGCAAAAGTACCGATCGACCATCGTCGCCTCGAGATCATCGATGATGTCCGAATACTCATTGCGGTCCCGCTGCGCAATTCTCGCAAGAGCTCCGATCGTAGTCAGGTAGATCTGCTCCGAGATGGCGCGGTCACGCAGCGTCAGCACTCCGCTGTTGAAGAGCTCCTGCGCGCGCTCCTTGTCGAACGTCGCATCGTGGAAGACCTCCCGCACGCGCTTCTTCGACACGCGCTTGGAGATCGCCGTGTAATCCGCGGCCATCTCGTGAAGGAGACCGGGGTGATCCTCCGTCAGCTCTGGCACCGTGTTGTCTGCCTGTGACTCGACATCGATGACACTGAGCAAGAGAAGCGCATGATGCGCCGTGAGCGCCCGCCCTGATTCGCTGATGATGTGCGGCATCGGCAGCTCGTGCTCCCGGCACGCTTCGGCGATGGTGTAGACCACATCATCCGCGTATTCCTGCAGCGTATAGTTTACGCTCGCCTGGGATGTCGAGCTCGACCCATCGTAGTCGACGCCCAGTCCACCGCCTACATCGACGTGCGTGATGTCGACACCCATGCCGCGCAGCTCCGCGTAGTAGCGGGTGACTTCCTGCAACCCCGATTTGATGTACCGGATGTCGGTAATCTGCGAGCCAAGGTGGAAGTGAATGAGCTTTAGTATGTCGAGCCGTCCTATCGTTTTTAGCTTATCCACCAGCCTCACGAGCTGGGCTGTGCTCAGGCCGAACTTCGACTTCTCCCCGCCACTCTTTGCCCACCTGCCCGAGCCCTCGGAGTAGAGCTTGATGCGTACGCCCGCGGTCGGAATCACCCCGAGCTCATCAGCTACCTTGAGCAGAACATCCACCTCGCTCAGCTGTTCGAGCACGATGAAAACCTGGTGTCCGAGCTTCTGCCCCATGAGGGCCAGACGCATGAACTCCTCGTCTTTGTAGCCGTTGCACACGATCAGGTGATCCGTGTGCTCAGCCAGGCCGAGCACGGCCTGTAACTCCGGCTTGCTTCCGCATTCCAATCCCACGCCCGCGCTCTTTCCAAACTCGACGATCTCTTCGACGACGTGACGCTGCTGGTTCACCTTGATCGGATACACAGTCGTGTACCCGCCCGTGAAGCCGTATTCCTCGCGAGCGCGCGAGAACTTTTCGTTCAGCGACTCAATTCTCGACCGCAGGATGTCGGAGAAGCGGAGGAGAAGTGGCAAGCCGACGCCCTGCTCCTCGAGATCGTTAGCGAGCTCGAACAGATCGAGCTCGCGATCTTCCTTCGCCCGATCGGGCCGGACGACGACGTGCCCTGCTTCGTTGATGTCGAAGAAGCCGATGCCCCAGCCCTCGATGTTGTAGAGAGTCCGAGCGGACCCGATCGTCCAGGGCTCGGTGGGCGCCGTCGGCGGTGATGGTTTTTCGGCCTTCGCCGGTGGAGAAATGCGGGTGCTCGTCATGTCAACATTCTAGGGTATGTCGCGCTCCATTGGTACCGGCTGACTGTCATGGATAAAGAGTCTCGATCCGCCAGCCGTCGCCATCTCTGGTGTAGAGATGTCTTTCATGGAGGCGACTGGGCTTGCCCTTCCAGAACTCGATGCTCTCCGGGCGGACGCGGAATCCGGACCAGTAACCCGGGCGAGGCACATCCTTTCCCTTGAATTCCTTCTCGTATTTTGCGACGCGCTCGTCGAGCGCAGTCGGTGTCTCCAACGGCTGGCTCTGGCGCGAAGCCCACGCTCCAATCTGACTGCGCCGTTCACGAGTCGCGAAGTAGGCATCCGCCTCTTTATCCGCGACTTTCGTGACCGTGCCCTCGATTCTGACCTGTATGTCGAGAGGAGCCCAGTAGAAACAGAGCGCGGCTTTTGGGTGCGCGATGATCTGCCGCCCCTTCCTCCCCTCGTAGCTCGTGTAGAAAACGAATCCGCGCTCGTCGAACGCCTTGAGCAGCACGATTCTGACCGACGGCTTATCTCGATTCTCGATCGTCCCGAGGGACATCGCGCTCGGATCGGGGATGATTGCCCGGTCGGTCTTCTCCGCGAGCGCGTAGACGCTGCGAAATCGCTCGATCGGATCCGATGGGATCAACTAGTATCTCGTCATGGTCGGATCGACCTCGTCGATCCAACGCAGAATCCCACCGGCCAGATTTCGAACTTCGGAGACGCCGGCGTCGGCAAGCTGCTTCGCGGCGAACATGCTCCGCACTCCAACTTTGCAGTAGAGAATCGTCTCTCTGCGCTTGTCGAGCCGCGGAATCTCGGCCGCAATCCTGCCCAGCGGGACGAGACGCGCACCCGGAATATGGCCCAGCTGCCATTCGTACGGCTCGCGGACGTCGATGATCTCGAGCTCCTCCCCACCTTGGAGACGCTCGGCCAGCTGCGACGGCTGGATTTCGCTCACGGCGCCTCCAATCGATTCCCCCGCCGGCGTCGCGCCGCAGAATCCGTCGTAGTCGATGAGCTCTGTGATCGCCCGCGTTCCGCAGGCCGGACACTCTGGATCGCGCCGAATCTCGATCGTGCGGAACGCCATCGTCATGACGTCTATCGTGAGCAGCCGACCGACCAGCGCGTCGCCCAGCCCGAGCAGCATCTTGATGGCTTCGGTGGCCTGGATTGTCCCGACGAGCCCGGGGATCACTCCCAGCACCCCGGCCTCCGCACAGCTCGGAACCAGGTGAGGCGGAGGTGGCTCGCGAAAGAGACAGCGATAGCATGGGCCATTCGGCGCGCCAAACACGGACGCCTGCCCCTCGAACCGGTACACGCTGCCGTATACGTTCGGAATCCCCAGGAGAACCGAGGTGTCGTTGACGAGATATCGCGTGGCGAAGTTGTCCGTCCCGTCCACGATCAGATCGTAACCGCGTGCGATTTCCAAAGCGTTGTCCGACGCAAAGCGCGTCTCGTACGCTTCCACCTCGACGTTCGGATTGATGTCGCGAAGGCGATCGCGCGCCGAGTCGATTTTCGAGCTTCCGACGGCCGCCGACCCATGCAGAATCTGCCGCTGGAGGTTGGAGAGATCGACCGAATCGAAATCGACGAGCCCGAGGGTGCCGACACCGGCGGCTGCGAGATAGAGAGCCACGGGCGAGCCCAACCCGCCGGCGCCCACCAGGAGCACTCGCGACGCCTTTAGCGCCCGCTGCCCGTCTTCCCCTACCTGCGGCAGGAGAATGTGCCGGCTATAGCGAACGAGCTCTTCGCGAGTCAGCTCCGTCGTGCCCCGGCTCCGTTCAATATTCACGTTGGTGGTATATTGCGCAGTGAGTCATCGAGTTCGTCAGTAGGACGCTAACTACTGTCCGTCCATCCAGCAACGCTCCACCGCCGGCTCCGAACGGTCCATGCTTTTCAGACGATTTTACGACGACAACCTGGCGCAGGCGAGCTACATGATCGCGTGCGAGAAGACGCGCGAAGCGATCGTCGTCGATCCCAATTCTGACGTGGCGCACTACACTCGCGCGGCGGGCGCAGATCGAGTGCGAATTGCTCACGTCACCGAGACGCATATTCACGCCGACTTCGTTTCCGGGGCGCGTGCGCTGGCCGAGGCCGCCGGCGCCGTCCTGCACCTCTCCGGTGAAGGAGGCCGGGAATGGGGATACACTGACGCCGCTCTCAAGCGCGCAAAAGCAGTGCTGGACGGTTCTTCCATCGACCTGGGCACAATACACGTGCGCGTAGCTCACACGCCCGGGCACACCCCGGAGCACCTGACTTTTTTCGTATCCGATCTGGAGCGCGGCGAGGTTCCAGTTGGAGCACTGACTGGCGATTTCGTCTTTGTTGGCGATGTCGGACGACCCGATCTTCTCGAGCTTGCCGCCGGGGCCAAGGGAACGATGGAAGGCTCCGCGCGAGAGTTGTTCCGGTCTCTCGGCAAACTGAAGGCAGAGCCAGATCATTTGCAGGTCTGGCCCGGCCATGGGGCGGGGTCCGCATGCGGCAAATCGCTCGGGTCGATGCCCCAATCAACGCTCGGGTACGAGAAGCTTTTCAACTGGGCGTTTGGCGACATGAGCGAGAAGGAATTCGTCGCGAGAGTCCTGGAGGATCAGCCGGTGCCTCCACGCTATTTCGCGGTGATGAAGCGCGTGAATCGTATCGGGGCCGAGCGAGTACTCAGCTCGGAGCCTGTGTACGGGGGGATGGAAGAGCTCGAGCGCGCGCTCGAGAACGGCCTAACAGTGATCGACACGCGGCCAGCCACGAAGTTCGCCGCCAGACACGTGCCGGGAACGCTGAACATCCCGCTCGGCAAGTCGTTCCTCAATTGGAGCGGGGCTCTCGTTCCGGAGGATCGCGACTTCTACATCATCACCGAGGTGGAGAGTGATGACGCGGTGAAGCTCATACTCGGAGACCTGTCCAAGGTGGGCCTGGGACGCGTGCGCGGGATTTTCCAGGCTGATGTCCTGCACGAGTGGAAATCACGTCACGGGGATCTGGAAACGGTCGCGCAGCTCGATGCGTCCCGCCTCAAGGAGCTTGCCGGCAGGAATGGTCTTCAGGTAGTCGACGTGCGGAGCCCCGAAGAGTGGAGCAAGGGTCACTTGCCGGGCGCGATTCACATTCCGCTCGCGCGCCTGCCCGATCGGATCGGCGAGCTCAACGCGTCCGCGCCCATCGTGCTCCACTGCAAGGGAGGGGGCAGATCGTCGATTGCGACGAGCTTTCTTCAGTCGCGAGGGCTGACCAAAGTTTCCAACCTCGCGGGCGGGTTCGATGAATGGGTCGCGCAGGGATTCAAGATCGACGCTGGTAAGTCCGCGCCGACCTCCGGTGGTCGCAAGCCTGCATCAGCCTCAAGGGGACCCAAGTCGGCACGATCATCAAGTGGGCGGAGGTCTGCACGATCCTCAAGTGGGCGCAAGCCTCCGTCCTCCACGGGCCGCCGCCGCAAACATTAAAGGCCAGACGCCGCCCCCATGAGTCATCCGGTCTTTGCTGGAGCAGGGATGCGCCGGCCTCGCACAGATGAAGAGCCCGTGAGCTGGAAGGAGCGGCTCGAGGCGCTTCGCTACGTCCCCGCCCTGTTCCGTTTGATCTGGCGCACCCATCGCGGTTACACGAGCGCGATGGTGGTCCTGCGCGTCATGCGCTCGGTGGTGCCGGTCATGACGTTCTGGGTCGGCAAGCTGATCCTCGACTCGGTGATCGCGGCAAAAGCGGCGCACGGATCGCTCTCCCAGATTTGGCGCTATCTGGTGCTGGAGCTTGCGATCGTTCTCGCAGGAGAGATCCTCGCGCGGGCGTCTTCGCTGATCGAGAGCCTGCTCGGCGATCTTTTCTCGAATTCGATGAGCGTGCAGCTGATGGAGCACGCGGCGAAGCTCGACCTGGCGCAATTCGAGGATCCCGAATTCTACGACCATCTCGAGCGGGCGCGGAGGCAGACAGTCGGGCGCATTGCGCTGCTCAGTCTCCTGCTCTCGATGTCGCAGGATGCCCTTACTCTGCTCACGCTGGCGGGGGCGCTGATTGCATACAATCCGTGGCTTCTGCTCCTGCTTGCCGTCGCCGTGATTCCCAGCTTCCTGGGCGAAACCCATTTCGCTTCGCTGGGCTACTCGCTCCTGTTTCGCTGGACGCCGGAGCGCAGGCAGCTGGACTATCTCCGCTACGTCGGCGCGAGCGACAAGACGGCGAAAGAGGTCCAGATGTTCGGCCTCGCACCGTGGCTGACCGAGCGCTACCGCGACCTCTCCCAGAAGTTCTACGAGGAGAATCGAAACCTCTCCATCCGGCGTGGAGTCGTCAGCGCGCTGCTCTCGATATTGGGCA
>DASWBC010000045.1:0-13504 GCA_036390815.1 Gemmatimonadaceae bacterium | reverse complement strand
CGGGTCAGCCAGCCGTATGCGATGGCGAGCTGTTTGTCGTTGAAGCGCTTCCGAATGAGCGCGTCCTTCACCTTCACGCACACCCCGCCGGGCGGCCCGCCGAAGAGATCGGGAAACGGGTTCAGCGCGAACTCGAGCCACGACATCCGCGCGAGCTCTCGACCCTGCGGCGCAATGATCCCTTCGCTCAGCGCCGCCAGATGGCTGTCAACCTGCCCGTCCGCGCCGGGGCCAGCGGTACTCACACCGCGGACGATGATCTTTCCGAACTGCTTACGATGGATCTCCAGGAGAGTCCAGAGAGAGGCGTAGCGGGAATCAGCATCACTGTTTTGCTCGCACCAGGTCCCGTGATTCCTGAGAAGCCGGAGGAAGGACGGCTGGTCGACATCGCTCCAGTTCCATTCCGCCTTGAAGGTCGTGATAGACTCCGGCGCGCGGGGCAACAGTGTGGCTGGATCCTGACCCGATGCGCCAGGCGATCGGAACCAGTAGCGGGTGACGATGCCAAAGTTGCCCCCGCCCCCGCCGGTATGCGCCCACCAGAGCTCCCGATTCGGGTCTGAGACCTCCCGGCTTGCCACGAGGCTGCTCGCCCGCCCGCCCTCGTCGACTGTGACTACCTCGATGGCGTACAGATAATCCGCCGCGAGACCGAGCTGACGGCAGAGGAAGCCAAACGCGCCACCGACCACGTGCCCGCCCATGCCGATCGCCGGATACTCGCCGAGCGGGATCACGACTCCCCACATCTCGAACAGCGCGCGGAACGTCTCGCCCACCGTGGCGCCAGCCTCGACCGCCACGGCGCTCCTTTCCGCGTCGAAGTACACACGCTTCATCGGCGAGACGTCGATGATCACCCGCACCTCGGGGTCGGATACGAATCCCTCGAGGCAGTGCCCGCCACTCGTCACGACGAGGCGGCGTCCTTCACTCACTGCATCGTGTACCGCCGATACCACTTCATCCGTCGAGCTGACCAGACGGACGTAATCGGGGCTCGCGCTAAACCGTTTATTGAAACGCTTGTCGACGACCGCGAGATACCGCGGATCGTCCGGGCCGATTCTGTTGGATTCGATCTGCGTATCGTCGGTCGCCTGTCGTGTCGACATCGTATCCTCTGACAATTCCCGGCTTGCTGGCGTCAGGTCAACGAGGCCATGTCGATCACGAATCGGTAGCGCACATCACTCTTCAGGATGCGCTCGTAGGCTTTGTTGATGGACGTGATGTCGATCATCTCGATGTCAGAGGTGATGCCGTGCTCCGCGCAGTAGTCCAGCATCTCCTGTGTTTCGGCGATGCCGCCGATCCCCGATGCCGCCAGGCTGCGCCGGCCGCCCATAAGGCTGAACACCTCCACTTCGGCGGGCGTGGGCGGTAAGCCGACGCAGATCATTACGCCGTCGGTATCCAGCAAATTGAGATAAAGGTTGTAGTCGTGTTTGCCCGAGACGGTGTCGATTATGAAGTCGAAATATCCAGCCAAACCCTTGACCTGCGCGGCATCGCTCGTGAGCGCGAACTTCTGTGCACCCAGTCGTCGCGCATCTTTTTCCTTTCCCGCCGACGTGCTCAACATCGTCACTTCGGCACCGAATGAAGCTGCGAGCTTCACCGCCATGTGGCCGAGACCACCGAGTCCGATCACGCCAAGCTTGTCGCCTTTGCCGACTTTCCAATGGCGGAGCGGCGAATAAGTGGTGATGCCGGCGCAAAGAAGGGGCGCCACTCCGGCGAGCGGCAGCTTGTCGGAAATGCGCAGAACGTAATTCTCGTCCACGACGATCTGCTTCGAATAGCCGCCCTGCGTGACATCTCCGTTCTTGTCACGGGCGCTATAGGTGCCCACCATGCCCACCTTGCAGTATTGCTCGAGACCTTTCTTGCAGTTGACGCACTCCCGGCACGACTCGACCATGACTCCGACGCCGGCGAGATCAGCCCGCCGGAATTTCGCGACCTTGCCGCCAACGGCGGTTACTCTGCCCACGATCTCGTGGCCCGGAACGATGGGATAAATCGTCTGCTTCCACTCGTTGCGCACCATGTGTATGTCGGAGTGGCACACGCCACAGTAAAGAATCTCGAGCTGCACGTCGTGCGGTCTCAGCTCCCGGCGATCGATCTGGAAAGGAGCGAGAGGAGTGTTCGGGCCCTGGGCCGCGTACGCTTTGGTCGATGACATTTCGGCCGGAGTTGAAGATTGTCCAGAGGAGAATTTACCCTTAACGCCCAAATCCGGTCATTCACGTCAAGCGGTGGGGCTCTCGAGTCCTAGCTGCCGGACGAGCGGACGGTATCTACTGGCTTCCGTTCCCCAAAGGAGTGCCGACCGCGCCGGAGCTAATCAGCAGGAAACCTTCGGCATGGGCAATCGAGCGGGCCGCCGTGCGCCAGTATGTTGAGTCGTGGGAAAATCTAAATCGACAAGCGATGTGACCCGAGTATCCGGTGTTCGGGAAGATGACCCCGCAGGCGTGGGGGGTGCTTGGTTACCGCCATATGGACCACCAACTCAGGCAGTTCGGGATTTGAACCGAAGAAGACCGGGTCTCAGAGCGGCCGCCCGTAGGTGAGCCGACGCCAGATCCACTCGACGGGTCCGAAGCGGAAACGCGAGAGCCACAGGGCGCTGAGTGGGATCTGCACCAAAATGATCGCGGCGGCGATCTCCATCGCCGTCGAGGCTCCGATTCGCCACCAGAGTGCGAACCCAAACCCGTACGAGAGGACGACACAGATGATCGAGTGCATTAGATAGTTCGTCAGTGCCATGCGGCCGACGGGCGCGAACGCGGTGATGAGACGCCGGCCGTCCACGACCAGAAGTCCAACCGTGGCCGCGTACCCAATGGCAAGCATCGGAATGCCGACGCCCTGCATCGCTGTGCCGAGTAGTCCTCCGACGGAAGGCGGCAGGTAGGACCAGTGCTCGAACGCCCACGCCGCGATGACATTGGCGGGCAGACCAATACTCCAACCGAGCGTTGCCCACCGGACAAGCGTGGCACGGTGGCTGGACGGCGAGAGCGCGATGCCGGTGCGTACGGTCCAGAGCCCCAGCACGAACATGCCGAGCACTTTGGGGAAGCGCACGGTAGCGAACAGGTCGGCCCATCTGCCGCCGAGAAATATCAGGTTGCCGATGAACGCATCCTTCAAACCACCGGTGCCAATGGCTTCAAAGTATGCCAGCATCGTCGCGGGCATGGCCGCGCTGGACGGTACTTGAGTCCCGCCGGATCCGGTGAGCATCCAGACTGCGAGCGCGACGACATAGAGCGCCGTTGGCACTGCAAGCAGGATCACCGTCCACCGCAAGAGCGCGCGATTGGATTTCCGCGCGAACCACGGCATGGTAAAACCGAGGAGCGCGTACAGCATCAGGATGTCGCCCGCCCAGATGAGGAAGGCGTGAATGGCGCCGATCCCCAATAGAATGCGGAGGCGGCGCTTGAATCGCGGAAGCGCGCTCTGGCCGCCGCGTTCGAGCTGCACTCCGAACCCGATGCCGAACAGCAGCGAGAACACCGAGTAGAACTTGCCGTCTACGAAGACGTGTTCGAGAAAGGTTGCGACTCGGTCGGCGGCCGCCGTCGGCAGGGCGGCGGCATGCTCCGCGGACATGACGAACAATCCGAAGAACACAAACACGTTCGCCATGAGTATGCCGGCAACCGCAATGCCGCGGAGCACATCCAGAGCCTGGATGCGCTCGTGCGCGGGCAACGGCGAGACGTCAGCAGCGCGGTGGATCGGGCCCGCGCGCATCTCGACGCCGTTCGTGACAGTCATGCGTGCGCTCTCGCGGCAACAGCCGTGCTACGGCTGGCGATGCCCCGCAAGTTCCGTCGGATGCGTACGCGCCACAGCCAGTACAGCATGGCCGCCAGGACCACCAGCGGCGGAATCACCAGCAGTGAAGGAATCCGGATCGGCTTCGGAATCACCTTCGCCTGACCCAGGAAAAATGAGAACGCTGCGATGAGCAACGCGGTGCACATGCGCCACAGATGCCGAGCGAGTCGAGGCGCGCCGCGAACGGCCCCGCTACCACCCGACCGTATCAGCCGAATGTCGCCGACGCTCGCCACGAGCGCGACTGATCCGAAGATGAAAAATGGGACAGCCGGGATTCCACTCAGCGTGTGCCCTGGACTCTCAATCGCTACGACCCCGAAAGTGAAAAGGGCCAGACCCACAGCCAACGCCACGAGCATCAGCCCGAGATCCAGCTGCCTCGATCCAGCGGACGGTGCGCGGACAGCGGCTAGTCCGGTGATCACCAGATAGGCCGTCAGCAGCCCCACCGAAATATTCGACGCCGGCTGCCTGCCCCACACCGCCGCCATCATCGCCCCCATGAGCGCCATCGTGGTCAGCGTGTAGGCGAACAGCATCCCGCTCTTGCGATGCAGCTTTGCGCCCTTCGCCGCGTAGAGCGCGACAAAGCCGAATATGATTCCCAGCGAGCCCGCGATGATGTGTACCGCCAGCGCAGTCATCCGCACGGATCATCCGCCTTTGAGAGAGGTCTACCCGCGAAATACGCCATAACTTAGTTTTTAGTTTCAAACGCGCTCTTAGTGGGCGGCTTCGGCTCGATTGCCGGCCGGTTCACGAAACCCGGGACAACCTCTCCTCGTACGCCTTAGTGAGGTACCGATACAAACGTCCTTGACGTCTCGGCGTGCCGTACGATGGTCGTAACTACTTAGTCATTCGATAATCATGCTCTGCATTCTCTATGTGAACGCCGTTGGCATGTGCCTCGGCCTTGCCGCGGTCCTGTTCGAGCGCGCTTTGCCCGCGACGTTTCCGCGCCGCTGGCTGTGGTCTGCCGTCATCCCGATCTCCATCTTTCTTCCCGGCTATTATCGGTGGCACCACTCGATGTCCGTCATGGATGTGCAGCAGGCGGTGCAGTCGCCTCTAGGTCACGCGTTCGGAACGGCGGCCACACTCACGGCGCTGGACCCCGCCTGGTGGGCGCACATCGAATCGTACGACACGGCTATCAACCGGCTATGGCTCACCGTGTCCGCTGGTCTGCTCCTATGGGGCCTGGCCAATGCGTGGCGGGTGGCGCGCGTGGTAAGTGTGTCGCGCCGGCAACGGGGCGACGCGGGTGGGGTCGCGGTCGTCGATGGCATTCCGGTGGTCGTCACCGATTCGGTGGGGCCTGCCACGGTTGGATTATTTCGCTCCCGCGTGCTGGTTCCGCGGTGGGTGCTCGCACTGCCGGGCGTGGAGCGGCAATACGTCCTGCGTCACGAGGATGATCATCGTAGATCACACGACGCGCACCTCCTTTTCGTGGCGTCGCTCCCGCTCATCCTGGTGCCGTGGAATCTCGCCATGTGGTGGCAGCTGCGTCGGCTGTGCCTCGCGGTCGAGATGGACTGCGACAACCGCGTAGTATCAGGGCTCGGCGACCCGACCGCTTACGGAAAGCTGCTGCTCAAAGTCGCGCAGGCCGCGAGCCGGGGCCCGCGCCTTCAACCGGCGCTCCTGGGAGGCATGGGATCGCTGGAGCGCCGTCTCACCGCACTCCTCGCGCCGACGCCACTCAGGTATCTTCAGCAATTCCTTCTGCCCGCGGTCGCAATTGGCTTGTTGTTCGTGGTGCTGCTGATGCCGCATCCCGTCCTCCCGGCGGGACCGCATGCACATGCCACGATGGCACCAGTCGCGACGACCACCACCCCGACACTTCACTCCCAACGTTGACAGACCTACATCTGACCCAGCGAGAGCTGGACATAATGAGCGTGCTCTGGGACCTCGGCGAGGCAACGGTAACCGAAGTCCGGGATCGGGTCGACCCGGACCTGGCATACACGGGCATCTCCAGCATGATTCGAACGCTCGAGATCAAGGGTTACGTCTCGCACCGCCGCGGCGAGGGTAAGACGCACGTCTACTTTCCGGTGATCAAAGCCGAGGCGGCCGGAGAGTCGGCGCTGGGCCGAGTGCTGGACAAGATTTATGGCGGGTCGCCGATCAAGCTCCTCGCCCACCTCGTTCAGCAACAGCGGCTGTCGGCAAAGGAGCTCGAGCGCATGCGCGAACTGTTGAAGCGCCCCACCAAGCGGCGGTAGCAGCGGCGGTCCGGCCGCGATCAGCCGCGCAGGGGCGTGACCCGGTCGTCCGTGAAGCTCATGCCGCGGGCGGCGATGTCATATCGGACGCGCAGCACAGCGCGCGTCTTCGCATCCACCCAGATCGTCGCGGGCGCCCCTGGAACACCGACGGTTACGATCCACGCGTCGTGCTCGCCAAGCTTGGGGAAAGCCACGGTGGCTCGCTCGCGCACGGCGACCGCCATCGGCACTCGTCCGCCGCGCTCGTAAATGAAGAAGGGCAGTTCCGCCGAAAAACCGCGTCCGAGCGGAAGCGACGCGACAACGAGATCGATGACGTTGGAGTCGAAGATCGGACCTCCGAGCTGCAGGTGAACCGCCTCCTCCGGCTTGGTGGAGTCCCCGCCGGCCGCGACCTGGGTGACCGTCCCCGCGGCCTCACTCCCCACGAAATCGAAGCGCATCGTGCGCGCAGGCTGGTGCGAGCGGTGCGCCACTGCGCGCAGCGTGCTCAGTTCAGCGACCGCCGTGTCAACGATCTCGCCACCGCCGGCGGGAAAACGCTGCTCGACCTCGAGTAGCTGCCTGCGATCGGGTCCGTCAACCACTCTGCTCACCACCGTGCGCGTTCCAGCAGTGGTGTCCTTTCCGGCGCGAGTGATCGAGCGTTGGTACACGACAGTGTCCGCTCCGTGTGGCGGGGCGGCGTGAACGGTGATCCCCGAGACGACGGAAGTCCCGGCCTGTGCACTCACGCGCGCGGGAAGTGCGACGACGAGCACCGATGCAAGCGCCAACGAGAAAGACGAGAGGACGATATCGAGCGGACGGGTGAGCATAAATAGTCAGGGAAAAGGTGGGACAGTCCTATCGGGTCAATTATTAGGTGGAAGGAGGCGGAAAAGGGTTTCTGTAAACATTAAAAGGGGCGCGCACTGTGCCCCCATCGTGCGTCCGGCGTCGCTGTAGCCGCGAGCGCCGCGAGCACTGCACGGGCCGCCGCGACCGAGTGGGCGCCGAGCTGATCGACCAGGTCGCGCTCTGCGCGCGCGTGGAACCTGCGCGCTTCGCGCAGCGCCGCGCGGCCGCGCACGGTCAGAAGGAGTCGCCGCACACGCTTGTCCTCCACGTCGTCTCGCCGCTCGACGTATCCGTGCTCGATCATCTCGGCCACAATCTTGAGGGCGCCTTGCGGAGTAATGGCGAGTCGTACCGCGAGCTCGGCGAGGCTTAACGATTGCTCTCCCAGCGAACGAAAGACGAAGCCATACGCCGGCCCCAGGTCCTCGTAGCCCGCGCTTGCCAGGTGGAAGTGGAGACGGTCCTTAAAGGACGCAAGCGCAAGCGTCAGAAGGATCCCGAGGTCCGCACGAGGCCCTGACGCGGTGACGCCGGGAGATGGAGCCGCAGCCGGCCGGCGGGCTGAAGTTGCGGGTTTACGAGTTGACATTATCATTCACCCTGGTTTATCATCTGTGGTGAACCTTATTCTAACATTAACCTCCCCATTATGCCAACCAGCCCACTCATCGCGGCCGCCGACGCGCCGACCTTCGCCCTGCCGGGCATCCAATTCACGGGCCTCGCCGCGCCCAGCCGTGGCGCGGTCGAATCGGCAGTCTGGCTCGTCGACATCTCGCCCGGTACTCCTGGCGCTCCCCATCAACTGACGCGTGAAGAGGTCATTGTCGCGCTCGAAGGACGCGCCCGCGCAACTCTCGGCGGGATCGAATACGAGATCGGGGCCGGAGACGCCCTGGTCGTGTCCCCGGCCACCGACTTCGAGCTCGCAAATCCCTACGACGCCAATTTCCGGGCGGTCGCGGTGCTGCCCGTCGGTGGGGAAGGCGTGGTGGCGGGCGAAACGTTCATCCCGCCGTGGGCACGGTGAGCTTCCGCCGCGTAAACGCATCGGCGAAGTTCAAGCCGTAGTTCTTGACCACAGGCAATGCGATGAGCACAAAATGATCGTTCACCTGATCGACGGCACTTACGAGCTATTCCGCCACTTCTACGGCCAGCGCAGCTGGAACGAAGGAAAAGACAAGCCCTTCGGCGCCGTTGCCGGCGTTCTGCATTCCGTGCTCGAGATGGTCGAGACGGGCGCGACGCATATAGGTGTGGCCACCGACCACGTGATCGAGTCGTTCAGGAACGATCTCTGGCCCGACTACAAGACGGGAGAAGGAATCGACCGCGTGCTCAACGCGCAGTTCGGCCCGCTCGAGGATGCGCTCGCTGCGATGGGAGTGTCGGTCTGGCCGATGATCGAGCTCGAGGCTGACGACGGTCTTGCCTCGGCCGCCCGCCTAGCCGCGGAAGATCCGCGTGTCGAGAAAGTCTGCATCTGGGCGAACGACAAGGATCTCGCGCAGTGCGTGCGTGGCGACCGAGTCGTGCAGATCATTCGAAAGGGCATGCAGGTCCGGAACGCCGAGGCGGTGCGCGCGAAGTTCGGAGTCGAGCCGGAGCTCATTCCGGATTTTCTCGCCCTCGTCGGGGACGCGCAGGATGGTTATCCTGGAATCCCCGGAATCGGCAAGAGCACAGCCGCGAGTCTGCTCAATAAGTACGGGCCGATCGAGTCATTTCCCGCGGGAACACTGGCAGACACGCGTGATCGCGCGATCCTGTTCAAGACACTCGCCACGCTGAGAACTGATGCGCCGCTCTTCGCCAATGTCGACGAATTGGACTGGAAAGGTCCCACGACTGCGTTTGCGGATTGGGCGACGCGGATTGATGACAAGCGCCTGTTGGCGCGTGCCGAGGCTGCGCTTGATGTGCGAGATCGGCGGCCCACTGCCGCGCCTCTCGACGAAACATCGATGACCCTGACGCAAGATCAAACGCCCTGAAGAAGCAGGGGCGCGAAGAAGTGTTCTCCCCGCGCCCGCTGTTCATGTTGACCTCGATGAGTCGCGATTCAGGTGCCGGAGGGCCCGGTATCGATCGTACTGATCTGGCGACGGACAGTAGTCCAGTCGTTCTGCATTTGCGATGAGGCCCGCGCGTTCTGCATCGCGCCGTCGACACGACGCGCCGCGCCGGCGAGCGCTCGGCCGGCAAGCACTGCTGCGTCGCGATTGCCACCACTCGTGACAATCTGCTCGTAGATCGCGGCGTTGTCAGCGAAAGCCGACAACGCGAACCAAAGATCCAGATCGCCCTGTGCGTACGCGCGTGACGGGTCCAGTCGCCCCACCCCGGAAGCAGCCAGCTCGCTACGATAACGCGATACGAGAGTCTGCGCATCACGCCGAACGGTTGACGCCTGAGCGGGGGACAAGGAGGAACCGGATGATCCGCCTCCGAGGTTGATTCCCAATGCCTGCGCTGTGCGCCCATCGAGATTCCCGGTGGCGCTCAAGCCGCGGTCGACCTGAAACTGAAAAAGCGCACGACGTGTGGCGTCGTCGAGCTGGCCAGTCAGCGACCCACGATAATAATTCAGCCGTGCGAGCGCCTGCTGCGCCGCGCGCACTCGGTCGGTCGCCGTGTAGATCGTCGATGCCTCTCCACCGCGCAGCCTTCCACCACCTCGCAACGTCACCGCGCTCTCGAGCCGGACGGCGAGTGGGGTTCCGGCCGGGACACTCACGTCCCGACCCTCGGAGAGCAAACTGCCCAAGGCCGCAAGAATGTTGCTCGAGTTTTTTCCCGAGCCGGCGCCGGCGATCGTCGCACCGATGCCACCTCGGTCGCCTACCAGAACCACATTCGCGTTGGGATCGCTCTCGATCTGGCGTCGCTCCGCGGAGTCAGTGCTCGTGAGCTTGCCCGAAATCGGCAACGTTGAGCCATTCGGCAGCATGAGTTGATCGAACACGATCTGAATGACACCCGACCGCTGTCGAGTCGCGGGCGTGGCAAGCGAGACGACGCCTCGAATCTTGCTGCCGGCGGGAATGACCGTGTATTCGTCCACGCCGACGCTTTCATCCACGTTGGTCTCGAATGTCTGTCCGGTTCTGGCAGACGCGGACTGCAGCGGCGTGGTAGTGCGAACAATGATTACGCTTCCGGCCGGAAGTACGACGCGCGACTGCGCGGAAGCGGCGGACGCCGCGACGAACGCTAGTGCAAGGCTCGACACCGCGATCCGGTATTTGTTGGGTCGAATGAAGCGCATGACAACCTCCTGGTGAGCTTTTGACGGGAAAGCTCATTAGTTCAAGAGGCGTTCCGAAGGAACCTGTAGGGGATTGATGAGCTTTAAACCCCTGTCACTCCCTGTGTTGCTCACTGGAAAGCGGCACCGCCGAGCTCAAGATGGAGACTCCGTTCTCGTCAAAACTCTCGATTGCCACCCAATACGACTGACCGACCGTGAGCGCTCGGAGCTCGAGCGTCGTTCCTTGGTCGGCGAAGCGCTGGTAGGTCTGGTACAACTTCGACGGCGAGATGCCCCAGCGCACATTGTAGCCAACGACTCCCGGCACAGCCTGCCACGTGATGGTCGAGTTACGCTCGTCGCGATCGCGACGAGCTGCGAGACCTGCAGGCGTTGCGGGCCGAGGTCCGTCACCGTTTCCGAAGACGCGGATATCACTGATGGCGAGATTCGCCGCGCCGACGTGAATGTGCTCGTAACGGAGGAAGCGCGCGCGCATTGGCGTGGAAAGCTCGATGTACGCGTTGGGGCGGTCGCGCTGCTCGCGAGAAAGATCAGCGACCCTTTTCCACTGTCGACCATCAACGGATGCGTGTAGGCGGAAGCGCGTGACCACCGTAGAGTCCGTGCCGTACAGACCCGACTTGTAATCGGCGTAGTTCGCCTGAATCGCCCTTACTTCGTAGGTGCGACCGAGATCGACCGTGAGCGATTCACCGGGCCGATTCTGCCCCGCGACCCAGAAGGTGCGCGGATTCTCGTCCGTGACATTGCTCGCAGGGAAACTGTCGCGCGCGGAAGACGCGGTCGCAGCCTTGTGGTACGACAACAGCATCCAGCCGGTGAAGAGGTCTTCGCTCTTGCGATAAGATTTCGTCGGCAGCCAGTGGGGAAAATCGCCGAACCTTGTATCGACGTACATCTGACCGTCGCCGTCGAAGCCCGCCGGATGCAGACCGATTCGGCGCTCGAAGTTCCAATTGACCGCGATCCACGGCGTGCCCGTGTTCCACCAGTTGCCGTACACATCCTGGAACGTGTTGCCGTGACCGGCGCCCTGCACAAAGCCGCCGGGTTTGTACGCCACGGGGTTGTACGGCGCGTAGGTGAAGGGGCCGAGTGGATTGTCGCCGACGTAGACGCCCGTCGCGTACACGTTGTACTCGGTGCCGGGCGCGCCGTACTGGAGATAGTATCGTCCCCCGTGTTTCGTCATCCACGAGCCTTCTATAAATGGCCTTATCGTGGTGTCGCGATGATCCTGGCCGAATCGCTCCCACCCGTGCTTCACCGGATCGAGACCGAACAACCAGTGCGGCGTTCCCTTGTACGCGAGCCGTTTTGTCTTGTCGAGCTCGATGACGTTCAGCGGATAGACGTTCGACGAGTTCCAATAGAGGAACCAGCGCTCCGTGTCCGGGTCGTGAAAGAATTGCGGGTCCCACGGGCCGGGCTGGACTGAGTCCGGCTTTGCGTACGCGTCCGGCCCCGGCTCGAACTGACGCGCCATCGGCAGCCAGGGCAGCAGACGATTGTAAAACTCGACGCGTCCCGTCGCCGGCTGCGTCAGCATCAGGATCGGCAGCGGAGTGGTCGTACTTGGCAGAACGTAGATCGTGTCGCGGACTGACAATACAGCCGGCGCAACGATGTCCGTCAGCGGCCAACGCGAGGGAGTGATGTGTTGCCACGTGCCGAGATCGCGCGAACGCCAATAGCCGTCACCGATGGTCTCGAAGAGGTAGTACTCGCCCCCCTGCACGACGATCACGGGATCAGCACCGGACCGATACGAGATGCCTTGGTTGTGTTGCTCGAAGTTGTAGCGGTAATCGATGTCGATCGGGTTGGCATAGGTGCGCTGACGCGCTGCCTGTGCCGAGATGTCAGTGGCGATCAGCAGCGCGACCAATCCCGCGGCAACGTGTATCATGAAAGAGAGTTTCCCCTAGGTTTTTTTGTCAGCTGCAGGCTTTGTTTCGGTGGGAGCGCCCAGGCGCTCACGATCTGTTGACGCGGGGTCAAATCCATCGGCTCGGACATCCAACACAAGAGAGAATGGACTATTCTCCGCGAACTCCTCGCGGATCACGATCCGCGAGCCCGGCTCGGCGGTAGTAAGTTTGACCTCGACGAGCTCGGCGAGGCGTGCAAGACCCGTCAGAGAGCCACGAATTGCGTGGCTGTCGAATCCCGCATCCGGCCACGTCATTATTTCGAGGGATCCGTAGGGCCCGTAACGCTGGTGCTCGCGGTCCGGCGCGTTTTGCGGATCCGCGACATAACCGAGCAGGAGATCAGGAAAGTAGAGCAGTCCGGCTCGAGAACCCGTCAGCGTCCATCGCTTCTTGTCGACGTCCAGTTCGCAGAAGAAGCCGAGCTTGCGCCACTGTTGCTTGATTTGCTCGTCCGTCATACCGATTGGCGGCTGCTCTTGACTCTGCTTGCTTCGCCAATACATGTAGACGGCACCCGCGAGCACGATTGCAACGAGTGTTAGTTGGAGCAATGAGTTTGTCCTCGAGGTTTTTTTTGGTCAGCAGTATGGAAGAGCGAACTTTCCAGGAACCAGTAACTTCGACGGAATGATAGTCCATCGAATCGACGAATGTGACGGCAGCTGACCTTCGCTGGACTCCTGCGCGACCAAACGCGATGGTAGTCGCCTGCTCGGATGGACGGTTGCAGGAAGCCACCGACGCGTTTCTAGCGCGTGAGTTCAAGATCACACGATACGATCGCTTCTATGTTCCGGGCGGCGGCGGTGCGCTTGCCTCGAGCGGCACCGATCCGGTTCGGGCCCAACAGATGTGCGCCGAGTGCAAGTATCTGGTGGAGCTGCACGCGGTGAGACGCGTGATACTTCTCTTTCACGGCCCGTCAGCAGCCGGTCGAATCGAGGCGGCCTGCGCGGACTATCGTCGCAAGCTTCCGTGGGCGACCATCGCGGAGCTCCGGACCCGGCAGGAGCTCGATGCGGCAGATCTTCTCGCGCGACGCCGTGAATTTGCGAGCGAGGCGGGCGTACTGGTGTATCGTTGCGAAGTGGATGCAGCAGGGAGTCTCACGTTTGTCAATCTCGATCCCGATTCGACGCTGGGTTCGGATAGACGTCCGCGCGGTGGAAGGGGATGAACGCGTTATGGACGGACGAGCCTCTCTGAGGCCGTCGCGGCTTCTGCAATAGGATTCCCGGGCAAATAGACGATGGCTAAGAAAGAGGCTGTGGATATTCTCTCGATCGACGGGCGCGAGGTCCGCATCAGCAATCCGGACAAGCCCTATTTCTCGCGTGACG
>DASWBC010000044.1:0-3748 GCA_036390815.1 Gemmatimonadaceae bacterium | reverse complement strand
CAAGAAATCAAATCAGGAGCTCGAGGCGCAGGCGCGAACGCTGCGGCAGTCCGAAGAGCTGCTCAAGGAACAGCAGGAAGAACTGCAGCAGGTCAACGAGGAGCTCGAGGAAAAGGCGTCGCTCCTGGCCGAGCAGAACCGGAAGGTCGAAACGAAGAACGAGGAGGTGGAAGCAGCCCGACTCGCTCTCGAGGAGAAGGCGGAGCAGCTCGCGCTCAGCTCCAAGTACAAGTCGGAGTTCCTCGCCAACATGTCGCACGAGCTGAGGACGCCGCTCAACAGCCTCCTCATCCTGGCGCGGCTGCTCAGCGAGAACAAGGAAGGCAATCTCACGCCCAAGCAGGTCGAATTTGCGCAGACGATTCTCACGTCGGGCAGCGACTTGCTCAATCTCATCAACGACGTGCTCGATCTATCCAAGGTCGAGGCCGGCAAGATGGATGTGAATCCGACGGAGATTCGCCTGGAGGACATCAAGGAGTTCGTGGAGCGCAGCTTCAATCAGCTTGCCGACCAGAAGGGACTTGGCTTCCACGTGGACGTGACGTCGGATCTTCCGCAGGCGCTCTTTACCGATGGCGGACGGCTGCAGCAGGTTCTCAAGAATCTGCTGTCCAACGCGTTCAAGTTTACGGAGCAGGGAGACGTCACGCTCACCGTTCGCCGTGCGGAAAAGGGACGCCGGTTCCTGAACCCGACGCTCGAAGCCGCGTCTGACGTGCTTGCCTTCGCCGTCTCCGATACGGGCGTCGGGATTGCCAAGGAAAAGCAGCGACTGATCTTCGAGGCGTTCCAGCAGGCGGACGGGACGACGAGCCGCAAGTACGGTGGAACGGGTCTCGGACTTTCGATCAGCCGCGAGATCGCGCGTCTGCTCGGAGGCGAGATCAGGGTCGAGAGCGCGGAGAATCAGGGCAGCACCTTTACGCTGTTCCTCCCGCTGCGGTACATCCCGCGTGAGGAGGGGCCCGATCGCGATCCGATCCGCGTGAGAAACTACCCTTCAGTGCCTCGCAACACGGTAGCAGCGCCGCGGCGGACGACTCCGGTCAGGGCACAACCGGCAAGTCGGGACCAGCGACGCAAGTCCGGCGACGCGCTGCAGTATCGGCCCGAGCGTAGGGCCGTACCGCAAACGGTGATCAACGATGACAGGGAGCGAATCGAGGAAGGCGATCGAACGGTGCTCGTCATCGAGAACGATCAGAATTTCGCGAGAGTCCTGCTAGACATGGCGCGCGAAAAGGGCTTCAAGGCGGTGGTCGAGCTGGACGGAGAGGCGGGTCTTACGGCCGCCCGCGAAATTCGCCCGGACGCGATCACCCTCGACATAGACATGCCGGGAATGGATGGACTCGAGGTGCTCGATCGCCTCAAGCGCGACCCCGACACCAGGCACGTTCCGGTACATATCATTTCCGGCGTCGAGGAAAAACGCGAAGGTCTCAAGGCGGGTGCGATCGCCTTCCTCGCGAAGCCGGTGAGCAAGGAAGGGCTCGATACGGCGTTCGCGCGGATCTCCTCTTTCATCGACACCGTGCCGAAGAACCTGCTGGTCGTCGAGGACAACGAGACGCAGCGGCAAAGCATCGTCGAATTGATCGCGCACGACGACGTCGACATTACCGCGGTCGGCTCCGCGGAAGAGGCCCTGGGCAAGCTCCACGAAAGACACTTCGACTGCATGGTCCTCGACCTGGGGCTCCGCTCTGGCGACATGGGTGGCTTTGATCTGCTCGAGAAGGTGAAGTCGGATCCGGACAATCACGACCTTCCGATCATCATCTACACCGGCAAGGAGCTGAGCCAGGAGGATGAGACGAAGATCAAGAAGTACGCGGAAACGATCATCGTGAAGGACGTAAAGTCTCCCGAGCGCCTGCTCGACGAGACGGCACTCTTCCTCCACCGCATTGAAGCGAAGCTGCCCGAGCAAAAGCGGAAGATGCTGGAGCATCTGCACGACGCCGATTCAGTGGTCGCCGGGAAGAACGTCCTGGTGGTGGACGACGATGTGCGCAACATCTTCTCGCTTACCAGCATGCTGGAGGACCACGGCATGGTCGTACGATTCGCCGAGAATGGAAGGCAGGCGATCGAGGAGCTGAAGAAGGATGCGAATGTTGACGCGGTGCTGATGGACGTGATGATGCCGGAGATGGACGGGTACGAGACGACGAGGGCGATCCGCGCAATGGACCAGTTCAAGTCGCTGCCGATCATCGCGTTGACGGCGAAGGCAATGAAGGGTGATCGCGAGAAGTGCATCACCGCGGGAGCGTCCGACTACATCACGAAGCCCGTCGATACCGAACAGCTGTTGTCTCTGCTGCGAGTATGGCTGTACAGATAGCGGAGGCACCCGTCACTGGCGCGGAGCCCGACCGGCAGGCGTTCAAGCCCGACTTGGAAAGAATCGAGATCGAGCTGCTGCTGGAGGGAATCTTCCGTCATTACGGGTTCGATTTCCGGGCCTACGCATATGCGTCGATTCGCCGCCGCCTGTGGAAGCGCATCGAAGAGGAAGGCCTGCCGAGCATGAGCGCGCTCCAGGAGCGGGTGCTTCACGAGCCCGCGATGATGGAGAAGCTGCTGCTGGATCTCTCCATCAACGTGACGGCGATGTTCCGGGATCCCTCCTTCTACGTGACGTTCCGCCAGCACGTCGTGCCGCTGCTCCGCACCTATCCATTCATTCGCATCTGGCACGCCGGCTGCTCGACGGGTGAAGAAGTCTATTCGATGGCGATGCTGCTGCGCGAAGAAGGGCTGTACGACCGGTCGCGCATCTACGCGACGGACATCAACGAAGTGGTGCTCCAGAGAGCGAAGGCGGGAATCTTTCCGCTCGAACGGATGCAGGAGTACACCGAGAACTACATGCGGGCCGGAGGCAAGAGATCGTTCTCCGAGTACTACACGGCGAAATACGGAGGAGCGCTGTTCGATCAATCGCTGACGAAGAACGTGGTATTCTCGCAGCATAATCTGGTCACGGACCGCTCGTTCAGCGAGTTCAACGTCATCCTCTGTCGCAACGTGCTCATCTACTTCGACAAGACTCTCCAGTCGAAGGTCCACCAACTGTTCTACGACAGCCTCGCCATGTTCGGAGTGCTGGTGCTGGGCAGCAAGGAGACGCTGCGGTTCATGTCGCACGAGGAATGCTACCAACAGCTGGCGCCGCCCGAAAAAATCTTCCGAAAGGTGAGATAGCGATGCCGTACTCGATCGTCGTAATGGGGACATCGTGGGGCGGGTTGTCCGCCCTGACGAAGCTGCTCGGCGGGCTGCCGGAGGACTTCCCGATTCCGATCGTGGTGGTGCAGCATCGGAGCAAGGATTCCGATCGGCTGCTGGCGCAGCTTCTCGGGGACGCGACGCGTCTCAAGGTCTGCGAGGTCGACGACAAGGACGCGCTGTCCGCGGGAACCGTGCATATCGCACCGGCGAACTATCACATCCTCGTCGAATCGGGCTACCTGTCGCTCTCCACCGAGGAGCCGGTCAGGTACAGTCGCCCGTCGATCGATGTGATGTTCTCGTCGGCCGCCGATACTTACCGATCAGAGACAATCGGAGTCATCCTCACCGGCGCGAACGAGGATGGAGCGAGAGGCCTCGCGCACATCGTGAAGCGCGGCGGACGCGCCCTCATCCAGGATCCGAAGACGGCAGAGATTCGGATCATGCCCGACGCCGCTGTCCACGCGGTGCCGACGGCGGAGGTGCTTAAGCTGGACGATCT
>DASWBC010000043.1:0-4546 GCA_036390815.1 Gemmatimonadaceae bacterium | reverse complement strand
TCTTCTGCTTGCTCAGGTCGTCGAGCTTCCGCATTCCCTCGCGGAAGGTTTTGTCGTCATCCTCGTGGTACGTGTCGGTCACCATCAGAGCCATGAACGCCCCTGTCTTCGCCGCTTTCGCGCCGGGAGTGCTCGTCGTCGGCAGGATCGTGTCCGCGATCTCATCGAGGTAGGCGATGTCGTCGGCGGTGAAAGGGGCGCCCACGGTCCCCGTTTTCTCCGCTCGGCAACCCGAGATCAGCGCCCCCGTACCGATCAACGCGACACCGCCGAGCAGTGCGCTCATGCGAAGGATGGCTTCGCGTCGACTGATCAGATCGGCGCTCAGCTCGTTCGTGATCTGGGTCATCGTATCGTTCTCAGTCATCGATGGCTCCGGTCAGAGGTTGCGGCGATTGAGCTCGCTCACCGCATAGTCTGCGGCTCGCGCTGTCATCGCCATGTAGGTGAGCGACGGATTCTGGCACGCTGTGGAGACCATGCACGACCCATCGGTTACGAAGACGTTCGGCGCGTCCCATATCTGGTTGTGCGAGTTGAGGACCGAGGTCTTCGGATCGCGACCCATCCGCGCAGTGCCCATCTCGTGAATGCCCATGCCGGGAAAGGAGCCGGCGTCGTAAACGTGGACGTCCTTCACGCCGCACGCCTGAAGCGTCTCGGCCATGTCAACCTGCATGTCCCGTCGCATCATCGCTTCGTTCTCACCGGTCGCGCAGTCGATCTTGGGCACCGGGAAACCCCATTTGTCTTTCTTTGTGCTATCGATGCTGACCGTGTTGGCATGATTGGGCAGCATCTCCGCGAATGCCGTCGCACCGATGTTCCAGGTACCCGGCATCGACATATCGTCCTTGAACTTGGCTCCTACGCCCAACTCCGAGACTGCTCTCCCCCAATCTTCTCTTCCCGCGCCACCCTGATAACCAAAGCCGCGAAGGTATTGTCTCTTGTCGCCGAACAGATTTCTGTAGCGGGGAATGTAGAAGCCATTGGGCCGGCGACCGAAAATGGTCTTGTCATCCAGTCCCTCTAGTCGGCCCTGGGCGCCGGCGCGGAAGTGATGGTCCATCAGATTGTGACCGAGCTCACCGGAGCTGCTGCCGAGTCCGCCTGGCCAGACATTGGTTGCCGACCGCATGAGAAGCCAGGCGGTGTTGATCGTGGACGCGCAAAGGAAAATCACCTTCGCCTTGTAGTCGATCGTCTGGTTGGAATTCGCGTCAAGCGCGCGGACACCCGTGGCACGCTTGGTATTCGGATCGTAGAGAACCTCGCTCACGATCTGGAATGGCAGGAGTGTAAGTCTCCCTGTATTTGCCGCGTGGGGAAGCGTCGAAGATTGTGTGCTGAAGTAGGCGCCGTATGGACACCCGAGCCAGCAGGCGTTGCGATACTGACACTGGCCGCGCCCGTCGTGCGCGACGGTGAGATTTGCCGAGCGGCCCGGTATGATGCGGCGAGTTGCCCCCAACTTGGATTTCTTCAGCCTGTCCGATACGAGCTGCTCGCCGCAGTTGAGTGGCATCGCCGGCAGAAACTGTCCATCGGGAAGCTGCGGCATTCCCTCGTGTGATCCGTTGATGCCAGCGTGCTTCTCGACGTGATCGTACCAGGGAGCGAGGTCGGCGTAGCGGATCGGCCAGTCGATGGCAATTCCTTCCTTTGCGTTTGCCTCAAAGTCGAAATCACTCCACCGATAACTTTGACGGCCCCACATCAACGAGCGTCCGCCAACGTGGTAGCCGCGAAACCAGTCGAAGCGCTTTACCTCGGTGTAGGGCGAATCCTTGTCGGAGGCCCAGTAGTCGAGATTCGTTTCGTTCAGCGGATAGTCGCGCTTCAGGACCGGGTAGAGCTCTTCCATCGCCCGCGTGCGGCCGCCGCGATGCGGATACTCCCAAGGAGCCTTGGTCGCATTAACGTAGCCCGTGATGTGCTCGATGTTCTTGCCGCGCTCGAGCATGAGAACGCGCAGACCCTTCTCGGTGAGCTCCTTGGCGGCCCATCCTCCGGAAATCCCGGATCCAACGACGATCGCATCGTACTCAGGATTCTGCATCAAGTCCTCGCTGTCGATTGGTGTGACGTCGAGTGCGGCTTCGTCTCAGCGGGTGGAACTGTCGACCGGCGACCAAGAATATGGACTCAGGGGGCGGGGTTGCTCAAGACCGATGCAGAGATCTCAGAGGCATAGATCTGAGGATATAGTCACAGCGCTCCGACCGCACGGCCCGCGTATCCGCCTACAACCCACCGCCTGTAGCGCCACCCAGATATGTCGCAGCGTAGTTTCTAAACCCTGGTATCTACGCTTCTCAGATCTCGGATCACGTTCAGTTTGTAGTTGATGAGATCTCAGCTCACGTTCAGTGACCAGTTGTGGCGGCCACGTTCCCCGCCCCATACTTTGTAGCCGATGGAGCCAACTGACAGAGGCATTACATTCGCGCGTCCCGGAGCCTTTTGGGCTGGAGTCGTGGCGGTGATCGCAGGTGTAACTCTTCATCTGCCGATGTACGTGGAAGCCCGGGATATGGGATACCGTCTGGCTGGTATGCCGTTGGACGTTGGCATGATCGTCGGAATGATTTTGATCGTTGGCGGGCTGGCCGCGACATTCTGGGGCCTGATTCCGCGCGATCACCTACATGTGCTGGCGTCCGACGTACACATTCGCGTTCGAGCGCTGGACGAGGTGCCGATAAGCGCCTCGCACGTGGCGCTCATGCTCGTCATGGCGGCCGCCGTGACGATCGACGTGATGAAGCCGGCGACGTTGGCGTTCGTGTTGCCTGGCATGACTCGAGAGTACGGGCTGAGATCCCCCCTTCACCCATCAGGAAGCGTTCCGGCGGCGCTGCTGCCCCTTGCCGGGATTACCGGCACCGTGCTCGGCTCGTTCCTCTGGGGTTGGCTGGGCGACCGCCTGGGTCGGCGTCCCTCCATCCTCATGGCCGCGATGACGTTCATCGCGACGAGCATTTGCGGCTCGATGCCCAGCTTCGCCCTGAACATGGTCATGTGCTTCATCATGGGCCTCGGCGTTGGCGGCATGCTGCCGATCATGTTCACGATCATGGCGGAAACAATTCCGGCGCGACACCGAGGTTGGCTGCTGGTGCTGATCGGTGGGGACGTTGCCGGAGCGTACATTATCACGAGCTGGCTGGCCGCCTCCCTGATGCCTTCTCTCAGCTGGCGCATCCTGTGGCTGATCGGCTTTCCGACTGGCCTGTTGCTGATAGTCCTGAGCCGCTGGATTCCCGAGTCGCCGCGCTTCCTTCTCGCGCACGGACGAACGAAAGAGGCGGAGAGCGTCATGAAGCGGTACGGTGCCGTCATCGTGCGCGAGCAGGAGAACGAGATTACCGGCGAATCCGCGGTGGGCAGCGGAATACGGCAGCTGTTCCGCCCGCCATTTCTTCGCGTAACAATCGTGGTCGTGCTATTGGGTTTGGGAATTGGCCTGGTCTCGTTCGGGTTTCAGCTCTGGATCCCGTCCAATCTCCAGAAGTTGGGATTCGGTGAAGCAGAAGCGAACCGGCTGCTCCGGAATTCCGCGATTATCGGATTTCCGCTCAATTTTTTGGTCGCGTGGCTTTACGGGTTCTGGAGCAGCAAGCGGACTCTGATTCTCGTAACCGCCCTGACCGCGCTGTCGTTGTTCGGGTTTGTCCTGGCCGGCAATTCCCTGGCGACAAACAGAGTCCTGCTTTATGCCCTGCTCATCATGCCGATCTGGGGCATCAGCTCGGTGGTCGCGGTGCTCTCGGCGTACAGCACGGAAATTTTCCCGACCCGTCTGCGGTCACGCGGAACCGGGCTGGCGTCCGGGATCAGCAAGGCCGGTGGTGTGCTGATCATTGCGCTGGTGGCCATTGCGGTCGCGCCACCTTCGATCGCCGACACAGCGCTCATCGGCGCTCTCCCGATGGCGCTCGCCGCAGCGGCCGTCGCCCTTTTCGGTCCCGAGACTCGCAACCGCCAGTTAGAGGCGATCACGGCCGAGCAGCTCGGCGTGCTGGAGCGGAAGACCGCGCTGGCGGGCTGAGTCGCGGGTGAGCGCGGGCTCGGCTCCCATACCGCGCAGCGCGGGCAGCGCGTCCAGAACCTCGGCGCGGGTCATTCCGAGCAGCGCGTGCTGCTCGATCAGCACGTCAAAATCGACGGGGTAGAGATTTTTCCGGCTCGGGTCAGCGAGTCCGGCAATGTTGCGGGGAGCGATCGCTCGCGTGATCCAGTCCACGAACTCCCGCCGCTCGTTTGCTGTCCCAACGTCACCGCGGCGTTGTGTGATCTGCCTGAGTCGCCGCAACGCCTCGCGCGGAAGCGGCCCGAGCACCGGATCTCCAACTCCCAGGAAGCCGTTCCATGCCACGGATTCCTGGGGCAGGAGTCGCTGGCTCGCTTCGGCGAATGACACAGCGGCGAAATAGAGCATCGCTTGGGCGGCGAACAGGTCGAAGTGCGCCATCGCCTCGTAAGCGCCGGCAACAACCAGGTCGATCTGATCTGCTTCCGCACTGAGCGCGTCGTCGTAGCG